>JAUIMA010000631.1 GCA_030432675.1 Candidatus Hydrogenedentota bacterium
CTCTTTGGAAACCGGGATGATCACTCTTGGCCTTTCACGGCTATCTTGCTCCCCAACGGCAACATCCACGTCAATCTGACCCACGGCAATCGGGTGGCAGAATTTGGACCAGACAACGAAGTGGTCTGGTATTTGGACAACAGCCATGTTGGGGGAAGACTCAGTGACCCCTGCGGGGGACAGCGGATGCCCAATAATAATATGGTGATTTGCAGCTACGCCCAGAAAGACCCGGATATGCCTAAGGTCTTTGAAGTAACGCGCGAAAAAGAAGTCGTATGGGAGTTTTTCCATCCCACCGCCCGTGCCCACGAGGTTCACATTATCACCACCAATGGCAAACGGGTAAGCCCAATCATGCGTTAGTCGTCTAAATCCAACACGACTTCCGTGGGCTCGCCGACCGACTTCTGCAGTTTGAATCCGAGCTTCTGGCACACGTGCAACATGGAACGATTGTCGGCCAGGACGGTGCCCGTGATGCGATGCAGGCCTTCGGCACGGCCGACATCCACTAGGCGCTTCAGTAATTCGGAACCCACGCCGTGGCCCTGGAGTTCGTCATTGACCACCATGGCGAACTCTCCTTCACCCCGGCCATACTCTTTCATGAGCCGTCCGACGGCCACAATTTCCGACGAGTTTGTCGATTCATTATTGCGCACGACGACCAATCCGATTTGGCGGTCGTAGTCGATAAAACAGAGGCGGGTAAGTCGGTCGTGACTGACCCGTTGATCCAGGGAAATCAGGCCCAGATACCGGGAATAGACCGTGTCCGCGGACAGGGTCTTGTGAAAATCCACCATGAGGGGTTCATCTTCCGAGCGAATGGGGCGGATATGAACCGTTTCACCTTGCTTGGTTTCCCAATCGCTGCTGTATTCAAGCGGGTAGGGACGTATTGCGAGGCGGGGGAGATCTTCTTCCGCGACATCCGCGTCGTGTAGAAGCACCCTGCCATCCAGGGCTACGAGTCCCATGGGGGAGGCCAGGAGGGGATTGATATCGATTTCCTTGATCCAAGGCTGCTCGACCACCAATTTACTGAAGCGAACAAGCAAGTGCTCCAGGGCATCCAGATCTACCGGGTCTCGTCCTCGCACTCCTTTGAGCGCGGTGTATATCTTAGTTTGTTCCATCATACGACGCGCCAACGTGGTATTGAGGGGAGGAAGGCCGAGCGCGCTGTCTTTGAAGACTTCGACTAATTCTCCGCCAGCACCAAAGAGTAAAACCGGGCCAAATTGGGCGTCGATACTGCTCCCGATGATAATCTCATAGCCCTCGTGGCGAACCATAGGCTGGACGACGACCCCTTCAAAATGTTCCGCCCCGGCCTTTTCGGTAACGCCTTTTCGTATACTTTCGAAGGCACCGGAGACCGTCTTGGCCGATTTCAAATTGAGCTGTACACCCCCGACATCGGTCTTGTGCGTAATGGTATTGGAATAGAGCTTCAACACGACTGGGAAACCCATTTCTTCGGCGATTGCCACCGCCTCCTCGGCGCTCGTTGCAACCTCCGTCTTTACCACGGGAATACCATAGGCCTTCAGGATCTTTTTCGATTCATGCTCGGGCAACGTGGTATGACCCGCGTTTCGGGCATTGGCAATCAATTCTGCAACCAATTCACGATCCGGACTCATTTCCTTTTCATCCGGAGGCAGCATGGGCGTCTCATAGAGGCCCCGCAGATTGTAGTTATAGCGCCACATCAGATTGAAGACCCGAGCAGCCGCATCCGGATAGTCAAACGTAGGAATGTCATGCTCATTCAAGACCGCATCGCCCGCCTCCACATCCGCGCCGCCCATCCAACTGGCCAGCAACGGTTTTTTCGCCGGCATCTGGACCTTGGCCAACTCCTCCGCCGTCTTCGTCGGATCGGTCATCGCCTGGGGAGTAAGCACGACGAGCAGTCCATCACTGTTGGGGTCCTGCGCTGCAATCTCCAGCGCTTGCGCGTAGCGCTTCGGGTCGGCATCACCCAGAATATCAATGGGGTTTCCATGGCTCCAGGCGCCCGGTAAGACCCCATCCAGTTTCTCGATGGTTTCTTCGGAGAGCTGGGCCAATTCACCGCCATCTCCGATTACGGCATCCGTCGCCAATACGCCAGGTCCCCCGGCATTCGTCAAGATGGTCAGGCGGGGTCCGCGGGGCCGTGGCTGTTTCTCCAGCACTTCGGCCATGTGAAAGAGGTTGTCGATGCTGTACACACGAGAAACTCCACTTCGCCGAAACGCGGCAGACAATACGCCGTCGCTTCCTGCGAGCGAACCCGTATGCGAAGCAGCCGCCTGGGCGGCCGCTTCGGTCTGGCCTGCCTTTATGACGATGATGGGCTTGGTGAGGGCCACTTCACGGGCGGCCGAAAGAAAGGAGCGGGCATTGCCAATCGACTCCATGTAAATCACAATACTCTTCGTGTGGGGGTCATCCCCCAGAAAATGAATGAGATCCCCCCAATCCACATCGAGCATAGAGCCAATGGACACAAAAGCACTGAATCCCACGTTGGTCTGGTGACTCCAATCCAGAATCGACGTACAAAGTGCGCCACTCTGACTGATGAACCCAACACTTCCCGGACGGGCGATCGTGCTGGCGAATGTGGCGTTCATCCCAGTGATGGGGTTCATTACCCCCAGACAGTTGGGCCCCACGATTCGCATGTTTCCTTTGCGGGCCGCTTCGAGCACTTCGGCCTCCAGGGCCATACCCGCCTCACCAACTTCCTTAAATCCCGCCGAGATTATGATGGCCCCTTTAACGCCGGCCGACACGCACTCTTGCACCAACTGGGGGATTGAGTGTGCGGGGGTTACGAGTATGGCAAGATCAATCCGCTCGGGAATCTCGGCGACTGCCGGATAGGCCTTGATGCCCAGAACATTGTTGCGCTTGGGATTCACCGCGTAGATGGTGGCGCCAAAGGGATTGCTGATGAGATTCCAGAGTATGGTGCGGCCCACACTACCCAGCTTCTCTGTCGCACCAATCAAGGCCACGGACCGGGGATTAAAGATGGCATCCATCGAACCGAAACGGTTGGAAGCCCCGACGGAATTGGGACTCGATGAGGATTCTTCCTGGTGTTTCGGCATAATGCTGCGTACTCCCGACATGCTGTCTTCTGTTCCCAAAGGGAACCAATTTGTAGCTATTTTTTGATACTATCACAGGAACCAGGGCTGGATGGAATGAGCAAGTAGGGTGCCAGTTTATTGCGCGTTCAATATACACACCCGAGAAAGGGAGGCGAACGTGCGTAAACAACTGGTAAAACGTGGATTACAGACCGTTTCATTCTGATGCCTGACCCTG
>JAUIMA010000632.1 GCA_030432675.1 Candidatus Hydrogenedentota bacterium
GTTACCAGAGGGGTTTTATTTCCCCGGATTTCAGTCGCGCGATGTAGTCCTGCTTCATCTGCTTGACCTTGCCGGAAAGGAAGAGCATGCCGATGATGTTGGGAAAGGCCATGGAGAGGAGCATCATGTCGGCGAAGTCCACCACGCTGCCCAGGCTCAGCATGGGTCCTACAATGGCCACCAGGACATAGGCGATCCGATAGGGGCCCACGGCTTTCTTGCCGAAGAGATAGGCGACGGCCCGCTCACCGTAGTAGGACCAGGCAATAAGGGTGGAGTAGGCGAAGACGAAGACGGCTACGGCCAGGAACCAGGTGAAATGGGGCGACAGGGTCTCGAAGGCACGGGCGGTGATTTGTACGCCGTCTCCCGATTCGTCGCCGAGGTGGGCGCCCGTGATCAAAATGGCTAGGGCCGTCATGGTGCAGACCACGATGGTGTCGATGAAGGGTCCCAGCATGGCGACCAGGCCTTCGCGAACCGGCTCCTTGGTCTTGGCGGCGGCGTGGGCGATGGCCGCCGATCCGAGGCCCGCTTCGTTGGAGAAGGCCGCCCGTTTCATGCCCTGAACCAATACGCCGATGAAGCCACCAAAGGCAGCTTCCGGTGAAAAGGCCTGGGTAAAGATGCTGAGGAGCATGGGGGGGACGGCGCTGAAGTTCGCGATCACAATCAGGAGGCAGATGGCCACATAGCCGAGGCACATGGCGGGAACGAGTTTGGAGGTGACGTCGCCGATGCGTTTGATACCGCCAATAATGACGACCCCCACGAGGATGGCCATGAGGATGCCAAAGATGGGCTTGAATATCGGCAGTTCATCCAGACCCGCGATGTGGGAAATGACCGAGTACGTTTGGTTGGTCTGGAACATGTTCCCACCGCCGAAGGAGGCAAAGATGGTCAGCACCGCGAAGAGGGGACTGAAGATGGCCCCCAGCCATGCGAGACTGGGTACCTGCTCGGCGATGCCCTTTTTCAGATAGACCATGGGGCCACCCATGACATGACCGTCTTCGTCTACCTCGCGGTAAACCTGGGCCAGGGTGCAGGAGGAAAACTTCATGCTCATGCCGAAAAAGGCCGTGAGCCACATCCAGAAAATCGCACCCGGACCACCCGCCGTGATCGCCAGTGCCACACCGGCAATGTTTCCCAGCCCGACGGTGGCGGCCAGCGCCGAGGTGAGGGCCTTAAAGTGGGAGATTTCGCCCGGGTCGTTGGGATCGTCATAGCGGCCGCGGACTACATCAATGGCATGGCGGAACATGCGGACATTGATATAGCGATACCGTGTGCTGAAGAAGATGCCGCCGGAGACCAGCACCACGATGATCAGCGGTACGCCGAATACGTTATAGAAGAGGACCGGGGCCAGGATATTTCCCACAATCCAGCCGAAGACCGCGTCAATTTGTTGCTGGATGTCCACCGTCTTGGCGGTCGCTTCTTCGATGGCTTCCTGCGCCTGCGCGGAAGTATGCATGGCCATAAGAAGCAGTGGGGTGATCCATCCTTTTTTACATAACCCTAACCAGGCGATGGGCTTTCTCATTAAGTGAATTCCTTCATTAGACTGGGTTTTGACGCGCCTCCCCGACCACCGATAGCCATGGACCACCGGTAACAAACGCACCACACACTGCCACGGTTATAGCGTGGTCCCGGTCATTGATGCAAGGTTTGGGACTGCGCCACACGCGGATTTTTTGTCCCGTTGCAGGACTTGACGAGACCATCGACTTGTACTATACTCACTAATCAAGGTTTTATTTCTTCCTGAGAACACCCCGGAAAACATCAGCACGTTCGCATATGTAATTCATTGCAAACGCCCTCATGAAGCCCCCGAACTGCTGGAGAATCCGATTGTGGCCGTGTTCAAGTTTAGCGCATATACCGCCGGTAAAGAAGATGAAGATCATTATGAGAAAGGAACCGTAGTCGCACGCGACCAGGCCGATGCCCTGGAGAAGTTGCGTCGAGAGCGATTTACCCGGATCAAGCTGAAGCAAATGCGGGGGATGAAGGCCTTGATCCATCAATTTACCGCCGACATTCGATAGCGGAAGCCCCTCGTGCGCGTGACGTGCCCGAAAGGTGCCGACGCGGTCAGTGTGGGGGGGCGAGCCGTGTTCTTATCGGTTTCGTGCTGCCCGGTGCTCGACGAGGGCCACGGCCAACACATCCACCGACTGGGCCTTGGCCCGCATCAACGCCCGTGCGCATTCGATGACGGTCCCCCCCGAGGTGACCACATCGTCGATGAGCAATATGCGCTGATTTTCGAAGCCGTCACCCAGCGCAGCAAACGCACCCCGCACATTTTCGGCCCGTTTTACACCCGCCAGCGTGCTTTGCGTCCGGGTAGGGCGAATGCGTTTCAATGCTTCGCAGACGTGTGCGTTGGGAAAGGCCCCTTCGCAGGCCTCGGCTAGGAGTGTGGACTGGTTATATCCACGTTCCCGTTGCCGAACGCGGTGCAACGGAACCGGGACGAGCAAGTCGTATCCCGCGAGGTCCATCCAGGTCGCGGCAAATTGTGTCATGGTTTCCCCAAGTGGGCCGGCTAAGCGGTGTTTATCCTCGAATTTCAGCGCCTGAACCGCATCGGCGATAACGCCTTCGTAGAGAGCGGTTCCGTAGATGCGGCCAATCGGGTCGGGCGGGGTATCCCGGCAGTCACTGCAAAGGAAATTGCGGCGATTGCCCAGGCCCACCATGGCAGTATGGGGACGCCCGCAACGGGGGCACCAGGGTGGCTCAATGCGCTCCGTAATTTCCCAACAGGTGGGACAGAAATAGCCATTCTCTTCCGTGAGTAGCCGCTCCCGGCAGTTGCGGCAGAAAATGGGGAAGAACAGATTCTTCGCCGCGAGGCTCCAAAGGGCGCGGGTGGATGGCGAAATCAACATGGGGTTCCCGGTGTGGAGGAATCAGGCCGGCGGCTTTGCGGCGGTATAACGATGGCAGACGGCGATGAGTTGTTTCTTGTCGATGGGTTTGGAAACGTAGTCGTTGCATCCGGCGTCCACGCACCGTTGCCGGTCTTCCGCCATGGCATGGGCGGTCAGCGCGACAATAGGCAAAGGCCAGCCTTCTTCGCGCAAGGTTTTCGCGAGGGTATAGCCATCCATTTCCGGCATCTGCATGTCGGTCACAAGCAGGTCGTAGGGCTGGTCGCTCTTGCTCTTCTCGTGAATTGCGGCAAGCGCCTCTTTGCCATTCATCGCCAAGTCCACGGTGGCACCGGCCCTTTCCAGGTGAAAGGCAATCAGGCGTTGATTCACGACGTTGTCTTCCGCCACCAGGATGCGGGCAGAA
>JAUIMA010000056.1 GCA_030432675.1 Candidatus Hydrogenedentota bacterium
TACCGTGCCCCAGTCCACCCACTTTGAGGTACAGCGTCACTTCGATGGACCCGATTGGACCCCGTGCAGCCCGGAAACGGTGGCCACTTTTTCGGCCACGGCCTATTTTTTCGGACGGGAAATGCACCGTACCCAGGGCGTGCCTATTGGGCTGATCCACAGTTCCTGGGGCGGCACCCTGTGTGAAGCCTGGACCAGCGCCGAGGCCCTCCGCACCTTACCGGATTTTGCCCGCAAGCTGGATCGGATGGAGAAGGAGGCACCTCAGATTGAAGCGGCCCAGGCGGCCTATGACACGGCCATGGAGCAGTGGAATGCCCAGCTTGCCACCTATGACAAAGGCCACGTGGACGGCGTGCCGGTCTGGGCCGACCGTGGCCTCGATACGCAGGACTGGCGCGCCATGACGGTGCCCGGTGTCTGGGAGCATCAGGGCTATGAAGATCTGGATGGCTACATGTGGTACCGGAAAGTGTTGGAATTGCCCGAAGACTGGGCGGGTAAGGATCTGACCCTTTCACTGGGCCCCATTAACGATGCGGATCGCACGTATTTTAACGGAGCCCTCGTGGGCAAGCACGAGGGGCCGGGCCACGCCACGACCCCACGAAACTACAGTGTGCCCGGCGAACTGGTGGTGCCCCATGTGAACGTGGTGGCGGTGCGTATTTACGACATGGCCAATGTGGGCGGATTCCATGGGAATGAATCAGACATGTTCGTGACCCTGGCCGGCGTGCCCAATGGGGTCGAGATTCCCCTTGCGGGCATCTGGCAACACAAGCCGAGTGCCTACCTGCGCGATGTGCCGCCCCAACCGGAGGCACCGCTCATCCGGGAAGGGGACCCCAACGTGCCCACGGTGCTCTACAACGCCATGATCGCACCCCTCGTGCCCTATGGCCTCAAAGGCGCCATCTGGTATCAGGGGGAATCCAATGTGAATCGGGCCAATCAATACCGCGAACTCTTCCCCACCATGATTGCCGACTGGCGCGAGCAATGGGGGCAGGGGGATTTTCCTTTCCTCTACGTACAGCTTGCCAATTTCCTGCAAACCGCAGCGAAGCCCGGCGAGAGTGCCTGGGCAGAGCTTCGGGAAGCCCAGGACATGACCTTAGCCATCAGGAACACCGGCATGGCCACCATCATTGACATTGGTGAGGCCGACGATATCCATCCGCAAAACAAACAAGACGTGGGCAAGCGACTCGCGCTGGCCGCGCGCCAGGTGGCCCACGGGGAAAACCTCACCTACAGCGGGCCGCGCTATCAATCCCATCAGGTGGAGGGGGCGCAGGTAATCGTCCGCTTTGACCAGCTGGGGGGCGGACTCACCACGCCTGCGGGTGCCCCGGTGACGGGCTTTGCGATTGCGGGCGCGGATAAGCGCTTCCACTGGGCCGACGCGCAAATTGTGGGGGATTCGGTCGTCCTGTCGAGTGCGGCGGTTGCTCAGCCCGTGGCCGTCCGCTATGCCTGGGCCGACAATCCGGTTTGCAACCTCTACAATGAGGCAGGCCTCCCGGCACCGCCCTTCCGCACCGATACCTGGCCGGGCACCACCGTGGCCAATCAGTAATAATCTTGCAACCTGTGCCATTCCGTGGCATGGTAGTAGCCGTGTCTTTTTGACCTTAACGCTGGCAGCAATTCGGGAGACTACCCATCATGTCTACTCCATTTCGACGTTCCCTCTTCGTGTCAACGGCCCTGTTGGCCCTGGGCGTACTCAACGTCGGTGCGCAAGACGCCCTCACCGTCACGGCGGTCGCCGGTAACATCCATATGCTGGAAGGCAAGGGGGGCAATATTGGAGTCTCTGCCGGGGAGGATGGACTTCTCATCGTAGACGACCAATTTGCCTCCGAAGAGCAGAAAATTCGCGCGGCCCTGAAGGACATCAACCCGGGGCCCCTCAAGTTTGTGTTGAATACCCATGTCCATGGCGACCACACCGGGGGCAACGAGGCCTTTGGTAAAGAAGCGGTCATCATCGCCCACGAAAATGTCCGCAAACGCCTGGTGGATGATGAGCAGCCCAAATCGGCCCTGCCGGTCGTGACCTATGAAGACAAGGTCTCTGTTCACTTCAACGGGGAAGTCATTGACCTTATCCATTTCCCGAACGGCCATACCGATACGGACACGGTGATTTTCTTTCGTAGTTCCAATGTGGTCCATATGGGTGACCACTTCTTCAGCGGGCGTTTCCCCTTCATCGATTTGGGGCGCAATGGCAGTGTGCAGGGCTATCTCGACAACGTCGCTGCCGTGTTGGCAGCGTTGCCCGACGATGTGAAAATCATTCCCGGGCACGGTCCCCTTTCGACCAAGGCGGATTTGCAGGCCTTCCACACGATGATCGATACGTGCTACACCGCGGTCAAGGAGCAGGTGAAGGCGGGCGCGGATATGGAAGCCATTCTGGCGAAGGGGGTACCCGCGGCGTATAAGGAATGGGGCTGGCGCTTCATCAGCGAAGAACGCTGGCTGGCCACCTTACACGATGACCTCACCAAATAGGTCATTTGGAATATTCTTCGATAGACTTCCGTGTATTTCGGTGTTTTCTATGGCCCCTCAATAAAGCGGTTGACCACGGAAAGCACGGAATTACACGGAAGTTTTTTTAGTGTATGAAATGAACATGGAGCGTTTTTTTGTCCGCCTGGGAACTCAGGGGGCCATCCAGAAATAGAGCTGCTTCGACCCGTCGCAACGGGCCGCCAGAAGCCGCAGGTCTTTGAGAAGGGACACAAAGTTCTCCGCTTCCCAATGAAGTTCTTCCCGGGTGTTTTCGGCACATTGGGCCGCCACGGTTTCCAGCTGTTCATCGGCGAGTTGGGCGAGCAGGGGGGCCATGTCGTCGGGCAATTGGAAAATGACGCTTTCATGGTCGGGCCCCGGGAACGCTTCGGCTTCGCGCATCATCTCGGTGTTGGTGTCGGGGCCACGAAGTGCCGACAGGATGCCTTCCACCTCTAGAATAGACAAGCGCTGCGCGAGGAGTCGCTCTCCGTGGGGGAATTCCAACGACGTGTCATAGTTGCGGGCAGCTTCGTCGTCCGCGATAAAAAAGTCGCACAACGTGCTCATCGTTCGGATTCCTGCGGTTGAGGCCAGCGTATCAGCGGTGGTGTCCTCTCTACGATAGGCCAGGGCCAGGTCGGGGGTCAACGTCGTGGGATCTTGTTTTTATTTCCACGGTCCGTTCCCGTAAGCTGTAAGCCCTTTGCTTACGTCAACCTCAGGAGCCTCTTCGTGTCCCTAACCGGTCCCCTGCCGTCCTCTTTTCGTGACCCCAGCGGTTTCGTATACCGTGATAAGGCCGGGGTACTCCTGCGCCAGGTAAATCCCGTGTACGAAGCCCACTATCGCCAATTGGTAGATTCGGGACTCTACGAGGCACTCGTCGCGGAGGGCCTGCTCATCGCCCACGAAGAAGTCGCCCTCGACCGGGCCCACTCCGCCGATGCCGCCGTGGTGCTGGCACCGGACATCGTGCCCTTCATCAGTTACCCCTACGAGTGGTGCGCTGCCCAATTGCGCGATGCCGCCCTGCTTACCCTCCGAATTCAGGAAATCGCCTTGGACCACGGCATGACCCTCAAAGACGCAAGTGCCTACAACGTCCAATTTCGCGGTGCTGCGCCTGTCTTTATCGACACGCTGTCGTTTGAACCCTACGTGGACGGGAAGCCTTGGGTGGCCTATGGGCAATTCTGCCGCCACTTTCTCGCGCCCCTGGCCCTCATGCATTACGTCGATCCGGCCACGGGGGGGCTCTTGCGGAGTCACCTGGATGGTGTGCCCCTCCTCCTCGCTTCCCGGGCCCTGCCGTGGCGTACCCGCTTCAAGCCCGGTCTCATGATGCATCTGCACCTGCAGGCTCGGTTGGAAAAAGGACGTACGACAGAAGGGGGCGCCGACGCGGAACAGTCCGCCAAATCGAGCACCCTGTCGCTTCAAGGTCTGCGGGGAATTCTCGATAGCCTGCGGGGGGCGGTCACGGGGATGGGCTCACAGACAGTCGCAACCACCTGGGCCGACTACTACGACCATACCAACTACAGCGATTCCAGCGCCCAGTCCAAGGCCGAGGAAGTGCGGCGCTTTCTGTCCCAGGCGAAGCCCGCGACCGTGTGGGATTTGGGAGCCAATACGGGAGTCTATAGTGCGCTCGCCGCAGAAGTGGGTGCCCACTGTGTGGCATTTGATGTGGACCATGGCGCGATTTCTACCCTCTATGCCCGAGAGAAGGCGGATGGAAAAGGCATCTTGCCTCTCTTGCTCGACCTGAGCAACCCCAGTCCCGACCTCGGGTGGGCCCATGGGGAACGGGATAGCCTGCTGCGCCGGGGACCGGTGGATTGCGTCATGGCCTTAGCACTGGTGCACCACCTCTGCATCGGTAACAACGTGCCCCTCCCGAAGGTGGCCGCTTTTTTTG
The DNA here is from genome assembly GCA_030432675.1 of Candidatus Hydrogenedentota bacterium. Lineage (GTDB taxonomy): Bacteria > Hydrogenedentota > Hydrogenedentia > Hydrogenedentales > JAEUWI01 > JAEUWI01. Next base: position 4,454 of record JAUIMA010000056.1, read on the forward strand.
CAACCCTCGGTGCCCATCTCATCGTGGAGTTTGTGCCCAAGGAAGACAGCATGGTGACCCGCATGCTCGCCGCCCGCGACGATGTCTTTCCCGAGTACACGGTCGAACATTTTCGGAGGGCCTTCGCCGAACATTTTGAACTGCTCGAGGAAGCCCCCGTGGTCAATAGCGTCCGGACGCTCTATTGGATGAAGCGCCGGAAGGCAGCAGAATAGACCCGCACGGTCCGCATCCTTGGGCCGAGTTAAATGTGATGACCACGGAAGCCACGGAAGTGCACGGAAGGATTATGTCGGCCGCTACGTTGCTGCGAAGGACCAGAAAGCGTAACAGGCCACCCCGCACTTTTACGGTCAACAGAATTCGTGTACATTGGTGTTCATTCGTGGTTTGATTTTTCATTTTCGGCCGGTGGCTGTGCTACGTTTTTTGTGGTGGAGAATTGTGCCGTCCGTGTTTGTTCAGCCCGACATATGGGTCGTGGCAGTAAGAACTTATAGTATTTGAGGGAATTGTGCATGCTCCCCAGGAATCCCCCTATCTATCCCATTCTTTTCGGCACCTTTCCGGCCCTTTCGCTGCTCAGCACCAACGTGGGGGATGCGCGTTTCCTGGAAGTGCTGCTGCCCTTCGCCATGGTGGTGGGCGTAGCCCTGCTACTCTGGGGCCCTTGCTACGCCCTGCTGCGGGATCACCACAAGGTCGCCCTGCTCGTGTCGGCATTCTGGATCCCCTTTCATGTCTATGGCAGCCTGGTCGATGGCCTCAAATCCGGACTGCGTGACGGGGCCCATTCGCCTGTCATTCCGCTGGTGCTGGCGGCCTTTATTGGTCTCAGCGGTCTGGCGCTTTTCGGCTGGCTCTGGCGGACCCGCCGCGACCTGGCACCCGTGAGCGGTGCATTGAACAAGGTGGGGGCCTGTCTTGTGCTCGTGCCTCTGTTGACTTTTGGTGCCAACAAATGGAAGCAGGAGGCACCCGCAATCGTTCCCCTCGCGGAGAATGAACGGACTCTTTCCGAAGAAGCCCGCGCCCAACTTCCCGATATCTACTACATCATTCCCGACTCCTATCCCCGCGCCGATGTCCTGCTCGAAACCTTTGACTACGACAATACCCCCTTCCTGAGTGCACTCGAAGAACGGGGCTTTCATATCGTGGACGAGAGCTACTCCAACTATCCCAAGACCCAGATGTCCCTTGCGTCCTCCATGAATCTCGATTACCTTGACCCCGAACACCTTCAGGCCGAGTGGAACGATGCCCTCCCCGATTTTGTGGCGCAAATCTGGGATAACAAGGTGATGGATTTCCTCGACAGCTATGGTTACGAGTTTCCGACGTTCTCCTCCGGTGTGGCAGCGACGGAAATAGACAACGGGCGCTTTGTGAAGCCAGACACCTTCGTGCTCACCGAGTTGCAGCGGGTCTACATCGCCATGACGCCCTTTCGTTCGCCGGTGGAGCGCATGACCCGTTCGGGCGAGGCCAATCGGGTCCTCTTCGTCCTGGAAGAACTCGGTAAGATTCGGAGAGGTGATAAGCCCATGTTTGTCTTTGCCCACATGATGTCGCCCCACATGCCCCACACCTTCGACGCCGAAGGCAAACCCGTCACCGAGACACCGCCCTACTATAAGGGTTTCCGTGACGAGACCATTTGTCTCAACGAGCGGTTCCTCACGATGATCGACCGCATCCAGGCACGCCAGCCTAACTCCATTATTATCATCCAGGGCGACCACGGCTGCCGTTCCGACTGGCAAAGCACCGAAGGGGCCGACCTCATCCCCTGGGAGGGGACCAAAGAGGAATACATCAAGGATTACACCGCCGTGCTGAACACCATTTATTTCCCCGACGGCGACTACAGCGACTTTTATGAAGGTATCACCCCGGTGAACACCTTCCGAATCATCTTCAACAAGTACTTCGGCACGGAGTATGAACTGTTGCCGGACAAGACCTTCCTGAGCTTTCAGGGGGAGAAGGGGATCGAGGAAGTGCGGTAGGAGGCGTTGCTGTCCATTCGACGCCAACTGGTAGGACTCAAAAAAACCGAACCACGAATGCACCGGGTGCCGTAGTTGACTGCAACCAAGTTTTTTCACGATGAAAAAGTCTCGTTATCTATGGTTAGTGTGTCCCTCGCACGCCGTTTTTCAACCTCATAGAACGCAAAAAGCACATAGGAAATCTGTTCTGTGCTCTTTGAGCTCTTTGTGGTCAAAAAATGACGACCTGTCGGCCTTGGCGCTACCCGGTAACGACGCGCTCGGTCGTTCGAGAGCATGTGCTAGAATACGAAAAGTGGCCTCCAAAGTAGGTTGATATCTGTTTAATCCTGTTAATATCGTTGCGGATGAGTCCCTCAGGGACCCATCACCCACCTAGAGTATTTCATGCCCCCCGAACCCCGACACATTCACATCTTCCTCCCCAATTGGTTGGGCGACGTTGTCATGGCGACCCCTGCCTTGCGGGCCCTGCGTCGGCTCTACCCCGACGCACACATTACAGCCGCAGGCAAATCCATCTGTTGTGACTTGCTGGCCGGGATTCCCACAGTTGATGCCTTCGTGCCCTTGCCCCATCGGCCCGGGTTCCTTTCGACCTTTTCCCTCGCCCGTGAGCTGGCGGACCCAAGACCGGACTTGGCCGTCATCATGCCCAATTCTTTTCGCACGGCCTGGTTGGCCTGGCTGACGGGGGCGCGCTACCGCGTCGGTTTTGCACGGGGGGGGCGGGGCATCCTGCTTTCCCAGGCCCAGGCCCGCCACTGCGAAGGCGGCAAACGGGTTCCCCGCTACACCGCGCTCGAATACCTGGCCCTCGCCGAAGCCCTCGGCGCAAAAGACGATGACGGGGGCCTGGAATTGGTCGCAACACCTGAAGAACAGGAAGCCGTGAAGGCCTATCTCGATCCGGCCCGTCTGGTTGTGGGGATCGCTCCCGGCGCGGCCTTTGGGCCGAGCAAGCAGTGGCTACCCGAGCGCTTCGCTGCCGTGGCAGATGCGCTCGCTGCGGATTGTAATGTCCAATGCGTGCTCATGACCGGGCCCGGGGAGGAGCGAACGCGGGATGCCGTGGTAAAGGCCGCCAAAGTACCTTTGATAGTCTGCCATGATGGCAATCCCTCCATCGCGCGTCTCAAGGCCACGCTTTCGCAGGTGGACCTGCTGATTGGCAACGATAGCGGACCCCGACATATTGCTATTGCGTTCAAAAAGCCCGTCATTTGTGTTATGGGGTCCACGTCGCCCCGTTACACGGATAGCCCCTGGGAGCAGGGGGAAGTCATTCGAATTGATGTGGATTGTGGTCCCTGTCAGAAGCCCCACTGCGTAACCGACCATCGTTGCATGACGGGTGTATCTGTTGCCCGTGTGGTAGCCTCCGCACAGCGTTTGTTGGGGGAGGGGGATGCGCTTGAGGTTGTATCTTGAGCCATGCACAGGCACAATAAGAGGCGGGAAGAAACGTCGGCTATGTGTTACAGAGTATGAGGAGAGTTAGCCAGTGCAGGAAGAACGGCGGAAGTTCATACGGCGCGAGTCTGATCGGGTCTTGCGGAGTCAACTGAGCCACGCCCGAGAGCAGGCCGCTGGAGAGATCAACCGCGAGCTACGTCATAAACGGCGTCGCGCCATTCGGCATACCTGTGGTGTGCAGCTCAGTATCCCCATGGGTCATCGGGATGCCCATTCCAACGATTGGCGTATGTCGGCACAGCCCATCAAGGGCCGCTTGCTCGATTTGAGTACGGACGGTTGCCAGGTCTTCACCCGCGACGGCTTTGAGATTGGAGCGGTCATGAACGTTTTGGTAACGATTGAGACCAATGTGGAAATCAAAGCGGTCGGCATTGTTCGCTGGACCAAGGCTGTGCCTGAAAAACAGGGTTTTGCCTTGGGTGTCCAGTTTACCCGCGCCGAAGCCGATGCTCAGTCTCAAATCCAAAAGTTTCTGGATCGGCTGGACAAAACCATCGGGCTCTAAGGGGCGGCAGGAGGCACTCCTATGCGAAAAATCTATGCAATTACCATGTGGTCCGGTGGTCAGCCTGCAAAAAAATGGCAGACCTTCGAGAAGCCCGAATTGCTGGCGCACGGTACGGGGATTCGCTTTACCTGTCGTGTCACCAAGCTCACCGTCGAGCTTATCGGGAGCGTGTCGGTAGAAGAATACGAATCGGGCAAAGAAGAGATCGAGGAAATTCGGGATATCACCGAGCCTGATCCCCATCGACGCCCCAGCCGCTCTGCCGAACGGGGCAACGGCAATGGAAACGGTAACGACAAGCTGTTCTAGTGTTTTCTATGATCTTCAATCATCCTGAAGGTGGGCACCCCTGAAAAAAAGGGTGCCGCCGGGACCTGAGGGGGGGGATCGTGCTTAAGGTCACCGGCGGCATGCAGGGGTTGAGGAAGATTGTTCTATTAGTTCGGGTTAAACCACCCGCTCTTGTTGAATGGTACGTGCTTGTATTCACTACGGTAGTAATGAGCTGTAGAGGCCAGGTGGACACCCAGTTTCCACAGGCTGTGATTGTTCTCCAACCACTTTTCCAACGCGTCGATACTTACGGGCATTTTGGAACGAAGAAACTCGGGGAGCTCCTCATCGTTTCGCCAATCGAAGTTTTGTGAACTCATCGTATGATTCCTTCATCTCAGCCGTAATGACTTACCCGTTCGACACCTGTATTGTGCCTCGGAAAGCATAACGAAAGCGTGACGAAAGGAATTCGTTTCCACAAAATAAGGCTTGTGTTCGCAAGAATTCTGTTAATATGCCTGCGATTCGTCATAAATTACGGGAATCTCGGCGTGTTTCTCGGAAAAAAAGGGGCGTGATGGCATGTAAAGCCCGCTTTCGAGTCAAGCGGACCGAGACCCTGAATGGGGATAGAAAAACCAGGCTGAGATGGGACTCAAAGCATCCGGCAGGCGCGGGCCGAGGCGTAAAGCGGCCAGAGACTGATCGGGCCCGGAGCGGCCGTGTACACGGGGCTTTCTGTGGCCCGATAGCGGCTCTTATGAAAGGAGAGTCCCCGGAAATGGTAGATAGGGTCCCCCCATCGACGTAGGGCCCGGTAAAGCCAGTAAACGGGAAGGGCGCCCCGTCCATCTTCGTGGGCCAGGGCCTCAATATGGTGAAAGGGACTTACCCCGAGACTCAGGCGCTCTATTCCTTCGGAAGCGAACTGGTTGATGGCGTGAAGCACAATGGCGTCCACGGCACCCTCAGGGGCATCGGGCAGATGGCGCAGGATAGACACGGTATAGCCGATAACGTTATTGCTGGCATAAATGGGGTCGAGGACCACGAAGGAAACGATGCGGCCGTCGATACGCCCGGTGAAGAGACGGGTTCCCGGTTCCGGTACCGTCAGAAATGGACGGGCGAGAAATTCCAGTTCGTGGGCTATCCAGGATTTCAAGGGGAGCCAGGCAGCGCATACGGGGAGGAGGGCGCGGCGCACGGATTCCGTATCGGGTTCCTCTTGAACAACCACACCGCCCGACCGGGCCTTATTGCGGTAGTGTCGCAGATCGGCTTTCTTCTTTCCTGCGAGGTTGAAAGGAATCGTGTCAATATCATTTTCCACGCCGACCGGCGTAATGTAGTGGCCCAACCGTTTCAGGCAATCGGCAGTCGGACGGTGGATTTGCATGAACAGTCCCTTGGGAAAGGTGGAGCACACCTGCTGCAGGAAGTCCTCCCGCTCTTCCGCTGGACACACAGGGTCACCCAGGAAGGTGGTCTGTCCGAGGGTACTTCGGAAGGCCACAAAGCCTACATTCGGGTCGCCCCAGTAGCGCATGCGAGGCTGGAGCGTGGCATAGGCCAGAGAGTGGCTGCCATAGGCGCGAAGGAGTCCTTCCAGTTGTTTTGGATTGCTCAGGGTATCCATCGTAGGGGCCTATGCATGCGGCGCGACAGCACGCGGCTAACCCTGGGGATCGTGGCGCAGCGTGTGGATGACTACTTCGGGCGGACAAAAGAAGCGGACCGGCACCATACTGCAGCCCACGCCTGTGGTCGTATATCCCCGTAGTTCATGATAGTGCCACGGCCCCTTGTCCATCGCACGGGGGTGTTGGGCGTTTCGGAGTGGTGCGAAGCCGCCGGGCAGACATATCTGGCCTCCATGGGTGTGGCCGCTCAGCATATAGTCGATGCCACAGGCGAGGGCCTTACGGTAGGTTTCAGCCGTATGAGAGAGGACGATGGTCGTGGCTTCTGCCGGAATGCCCTGCAGCGCCTGCTCAAAATTCTCCGTCTCGTAATAGTGGGGATCATCGACGCCAGCGAGATAGATGTGTTGCCCATCCCGTTCGATGGCCACGTGTTCGTTGAGGAGCATCGGAAGACCGGCCCGCTCCAGGATAGGTGCCATGGCGAGGAAGTCGTGGTTTCCGAGGATGCCATAGCGTGGCCCTCGGATGGCGTCCACGATTCGGATGGCCTCCCGCATGGCCGCGTCATAGGGGCCAAAGGTTTCCGCGCGGTAATCCCCGGTAATGACGCAGAGGTCATAGTGCAGGGGATTCAGGGTGGCTATCAGGGCCGTGGTGATTTTCGGGTCAATATCCAAATGAAGATCACTGATTTGGAGGATGCGATAGCCCTCAAAGGCCGGGGGCAGGCGGCGAAGCGCGATGGTGTTCTCACGCACCCGATGTTGGCGGGCGTTCCAATTGCCCCACCAATAAGTCAGCGTGGCCCGCAACAGGCATTGGAGGGTGATACGGAGGATGGGGAAGTTCTCCGGGTGAAATCGTGTCCGTCCACCGCCGAATACTTCCGCCGCATGATAATGCTCCGTATTCATTCGCTGCCGGTAGTGATGGCAACCAAGCCGATCGCGGAGGGCGAGCTGTGCCAGCGCGTCTTCATCGGAAATGCTTTGCGGGGGTGTCGAATCGGCAGCGATCACGTGCGTCGTTTTCTTTTCCTGCGATGCGATTCCATGGCGGAGCAGGGCGCAGGTTACCGCTCCACCGGGTAAGGGAACACCGACAGTCTGCGCGCACGGGCGATGAAATTGCAAGAGCGTGCGGATTACGGGCGAAAAGGGTGGCTTCCGGTCCTGTGGAGTTACAATTTTTGTCATCATGCGCCCCATGTGGTCGGCCCCAATCGCGGGTCGCCCAGGTGCCAAAATACTGTCACAGAAGTTAAGCGTTTAGCGATGGGGGACTTAGGCCTGTTTGCCTGTCTGGACCAACTTTTGGCACGGCCCTTGCCTTATAGTTGGCAACAGTTGAAGCGAAGTTCGATGAGGGCCTGGTGGCTTTCATTTGAAGATTTGAACCAAACCAATCCACAGGAGGATTCGCCATGAAAAAAGCTAACAAAGGTTTCACGTTGATTGAGCTCATGATTGTTGTGGCCATTATCGCTATCATTGCGGCTATCGCCATCCCCAACCTGCTTCGTTCGCGGATGCAGTCCAATGAGTCGAGTGCCATTGGTAACCTGCGCACCATCGTGGGTGCCGAAGTGGCTTACCACGCTGCCAACTACACCTACACGGCAGACTTTGCCGACCTGACCGGCGCGACGCCCTCCTTCCTTGACGGAAACTGGGGTGGCACCAAGAGTGGCTACAACTTCGTACTCGGCGGTGACGCCAACGCCTTCACGGCCAACGCCAATGCGGCTGCTTACGGCACGACGGGTGGTAAAGGCTTCTTCACCGACTCCAGCGGTGTGATTCGCTACGCCGACGGCGCGGATGCCGACGCAACGAGCAACCCAATTGGTGAATAATCAGCCCTCGGGCTAATCATTAAATGAAACGCGCGCCAGACCCACGGTCTGGCGCGCTTCGTTTTATTGGGGCACGGACGAGTACGACTCTTTTGCAGACGCATCCAGGGTGGTCGCCGCAGGTGTCTCTCTCACCTCAGCGGCGTTTTGCAAAAAGGCATTCCATCCCGCGGCGATAGTGGACGCCCGACAAAAGTCACTTTCTGTGGCCCCACGTCACGGAGGCTCCACGCACACGAAACCTCGCGGAACTTGGCATCGCGTGGCACGAAGAACAGTTCATACCCAGGTGCATACCATCTACGATGACCGTAGCGCTCATTTCTACTCGAGTTCCTGAGGGTCAGAAGTCGAAGTCATCGTCCTCGAAATCGGAGGCGATCTCCCGATACTCCATACACACGATCCACATGACAGCGAAAGCCAGACATTCCAGCAGGGCCAGGGGGGCGTTTACGAATGACCACAGCCACACCGTTTTCAACACTTCCTGGGGCACGAAAGCCAAGATACTGAGGATGATGGTGTATTGTAGAAAACCCAATGCGATTGCGGTCAGTGCACGGTCGAAAAGGCGGAAGAGCGGCGTAAGTAAACCTGGAATTTCTTTCCACTGCAAGCCCCCGCCATGCATGATGCAGGCCCCCAGCGGGATCGCGACCAAGGTCAATATGAAGCGAAAGAAAAACATCAGTAGTCCCACGTCATCCGCCATCGCGTCCGGCACGGACATCGACAACTTGGAAGACGTCACATAAATTAGATTTACGATGAACCAGAACGAGAAAAAGCGTTTCAGGGCATCCTGCCATCCCCCACACTTCCACAATGGCTGGTCTATCTCCCGGCCGATGGCGGCAAAGGCAATGGCCTGGAGCGCGGCAATAGCCCCCACCTGGGCCAGGTCTACGCCGATTGACGCGAAGATGTACCAGAAGGGCTTGGGGCGGGTTTCCTCGGGAACAACGGCCTCCATCCCATCCAAAATCAGGCTGTAGATGGTTACGACCACCACCGTGGTGACCACATAGAGACACACAACGCGCCAGTTGCGAAGAAGGGCGGCTTCCGCCTGGGACAAGAGTTGCACTACCGGGTACCTCTATTTGCGCTTCAGTGTTCTTCAGAATCCGCGCTGGGGAGTAATTTCTGCTTCGAAAACACGTAGCGGGTGATGGCTTCCCGCGTCTCGTCACTCATGGCCACGAACATGCCCCGCAGGAGACTCCGACCAGCGCTCAGTTGATGGGAGGCGATGGGGCGCACAATGACTTTCAGCGTACCCCCGAGGCTAGGAATGGACAAGGGAATACGCAACAGGACCTGTTTGGGAACGGGTTGTTGGAACACCACGGCCACCCCGCCGCCACTCAAGCTCGTGATTCGCCCCCGCAACTCGGTAACGGGCTCGCGCACCATTACCCCTTCATAATCATCAGTAAGCGTTGCATTTAGGACCGCTACACTTACCGTTTGCTCGATTCGCAGGCGGAAATAGGCACGGGATTGATTGCGGGTGAGGTTTTCCGCATGATGAAAATTCCAGGTTTTGGCAGCGGCGTCTACGCCCACTAACGGCGCCTCGAAAAGATAACGGGCGTCTTCCTCCCGCCACATACGAAACTTTACCCGAGCGTGTATCTGAAACTGCGGCGAAGGACCATTGTCGGCCAGCCTCAGCGAAAAAGACGCCTCGTTGACCCGGCTCACCGTGAAGTTGAACCAATCCACCGTGGCACCATCTGCTGCAGCTCCCGCAAGAGTCTGCCCCTCCTGAAGGGAGCGGGTCGTCTGGATTCTGCGCCCCAGAGGAACATAGTCCAACCCCAGCTGATTTCGGATATCGCGCAGCCGTACGCCCCGCGACTCCAGCTCATCGCCTTCCACGGTCGTGGAGATGGCCTGAATGTAGCGACTGATACAGGCGTCAAAAACTGTTTTCTTAGTAACGGCTGCGAAGGGATGATCGGGAGCGTATTGGGAGAGAATGGCATGGAGGAATTTCCAGTCCTCTGGAAACAGCTCCCGCTCATCACAGAAGTCTTTTACTCCGCGCCATTCGGCCCGCAGTCGCAACTCCCGATCACGGCGACGTCGATAGAGTTCCAGAAAGACCGCGCCGACAAACAGACCCACCAGCAGCAGCATGGCCAGCGTCAGGGTGCGCTCATCCGCCACTGGCCAGACGTAATAACGTGTACCTTCTGACAAAGACCGCTTCCTTCCTGAATGGGACGCCCAAGATGCAACGGCCTGATTGTGGCAAAGCGGCGAATGGGAATACAAGCCTACTCGCACCCCAGACCTTGACCTACTCGACGATAAAGCCCTCTTTCTCGAGGTTGCGGGCTAACTCTGCCCCATCCACATCGGTGTATTTCACACACTGACGACCATCCACGGGGTGCAGAAAATCTTGAAACTTCCGCCGATGCACCAAGTCCGCAATGACCAGTGGATCGTCGGACTCCACCACCTGAATGGTCCTGATGCGGACCTTTTTCATACCCCCGCGCCAATCTTCCAGGGTCGTCATCACATTTGCCGGTAACCCGCCCCCCCGATTGTAACGCAGTAAGAAATCCACAAAGGCTGCCGCATCATGCCCATCCTGAACGGCCTGGGTAAAGGAAGCCTTGCTGACGTTGTAGACGGTAGCCTGACCCGTGCTCGCACGAACAGCGAACTGATCAAGTGGTGCCGTCATCAAGGGGTCCATATCTTCGGTGGGCACGACAATGTCAAAATTGGGCTGAACGACGAGCTCCCCTTTTCTTCGGGGGTAGGCCTCGACCAATGCCGATGAAATTTCACGTTGCAGCACTGCGGCGCCCAATTCCGTGATCCGGAAAACAAACCCTTCGTCCCGATAATCCCGTTCCACCATGCCCAACCAGAAAAGGGGCTCCTGAATCGCCCGTGACAGACGCCCCTCCACCCGATCCGTGACACTTGGATTGACGTAGCTCCAATGGCCATTCTGCTGACGGAGCTCCAGTTGGGCTTCTTCCGCCTGCAGCCCAATGATATATCGAACGAAATGCCCGAGTTCGTACCAGGCCCCGACCTTCAGATCATCCAGATAGTTAGCGAGCAGATTGCGCGCGAAGACATCATCCCCCCGTTCCAACATCCAGTCACACAGCGTCAGGTGGCGATGGACACGTTCCATCTCAATGAGCGATTCCAATTCCCCGGCACACAACGTGTTTTCCGAACGGGTGAGCCAGCCCACGCCCTCAGCGACCCAAAGGCAGGTGTCCAGAGAGGGTTCCGAATCTTCGGGGCATATGAGGGTCAAACGACGGCGATCTTCCCGGAAGAGTTCCCCGTCACCCCGCAATCGGGCAGGCCGCGCCGCGATTGCGGCAACCAGGCGGCAGATAGATTCTGAAAAGTAAAGGGCACGGTCTTCCGGGTGACTGGATTTCCCCCGAAGCGCCTTCAGGCGGCGGTCCCCTTTTCCGGCCCCCTTGCCCTCTTCACGGTGCCCCCGCACTTCCTTGAGCAGCCCCACGACCCGCACAAGCCGATCTTCGCTGTCGAAACGAAACATCTCGAACAGGGCGAAGCCCTCGAAGAGGTCCACGAGTGCCCGCTCGATTTCGTTGGCGGTGCCCCCGTGGGTGGCCTGAAGTTGGGTCACGGGGAGCACACCGTCTTTGGACTGCCAGACCACATCAAATACTTCCCGGGCCGTCTCGGAAAAGTCACCGGCCCCCACATGCGTCAGTATGGCGTCGGGCGCATGGTAGTATCGCTCAATAACCGCTTCGATGGTCGCCCGCTTCGTACTGGGTTCCTCGATTTCGAGCCGCTCTTCCAGCCGTCGAAAATCGGGCGGTGCCATTGCCTTGATCGCAGCGACCAAGGAAGGAATGTCACCCCGACTCTCCAACCCTTCTGCTATCCGCTTCATGATACCCTGACCTTCCGACACGATCTTGACCTTGGTCAAGTCCGTGAAGAAAAGTCGCTCATGCACATCAAGCAGGTACTCCACCTCTTCGGGTGGCAGCTCCAGCTTTTTTGCGAGAAATCGTACCGTAAGCCCTGAGCGGCTATTGCTGACCAACTCCTTGGCTACGCGATAGGCTGGCTGGCTCATTCCCTCCAATGAGACCATGAGGCTCGCGCCGTGTCGCATAAATCCATGTTCTCCCGTGGCGTTGCAGGGCAAACCCCAATTAGAACTGCAGAGGAAGCATTATAGCCCATGAACGACCGACTGACAAGGCACGTGCCACCCGCCCCAACGGCTCCCCCGCAACCGCAGCGCGGCCCCGCCCCATCGTGAGTCTCCGTTCCCCGATTTGCTACACTAGCATCAGGCAGAAACGATCATCATGACTTATTCGAAACGTATTCAAATCGCAGCACTACTTTCGCTGTTTCTCCACGTCTCCGGGTTGGCCCTGTGGCAGTACCTGCCTGCGCCTGTGCCTCCCGTCGAACCCGTGGCCCTCGACCCCGCCCCCCTTGAACTGGACCTCCAACCAGACTCCCCGGCACAAAACGAACCGGTCCAGCTGGTTGACGTCAATGTGCCGACGCCCACACCCGTGGCGCCCAGCCCGCTGATTGCGGAAACCGCTTCGGAAGCCATGGATGAGCAGGCCCGCGATGGCGAACGTCCCTCCCCGCAGCTTGACCCCGATGATTTTGATGAGCTTGCCGCCTTGCCATCCCCCCAGGTGGAGCCCCAGCCCGAACCCATGCCCGCGCAGGAAGAAAGCGCGGCCACCCAAGAGGAAACGGAAGAGCCGACGGAAGAAGAAGACGTCAACGACTACGACGCCATGGAATCCAATTTGGAATCTTTGCTGGCTCCCAAAGAGGAAGCGCCTGAGCCTGCCGAAGAGCAGGATGAGATTATCCGCATAGCCCGCGCGGATGCGGCCATCCCCCAGCGCCCGACCACCCCCCGAAGCCGCCCGGCCAACAGTTACAGCAGGCAAGGGGTCACGAACTTTCAGGCCATCGAGAGCGAAATTGCCCCCTATCTGAAACACGTGCGGGCTCTGGTGGAACTTCAGTGGAATGAAATGCTCTATACCAAGTATTCCGGAACGAAACCGACGGAGGCTGTTATCGATTGTGCGATAAGTCCGTCGGGCGAACTCATCTCTGTTTCGGTGGTGGATGCCCACAACGACCGGGTGTATAGTGCTCTTTGTAGAGAAGCCGTTCAGCGGGCCGGCCCCTTTGGCCCCTTCCCCTTCGAAGTCCCCGACATTTATCGGGACAAGAACCTCGAGATCCGCTGGACTTTCAGTTATTTCAAACGCCGCTAACTGACGCGGTCGTAAAAAGGACGTATTCATGGCAGAGTTTTTTGAATTGTTTCGTCAGGGCGGCTGGCCGATGTACCCCTTGATTCTGTGCTCCCTTGCCACGGTCACCGTTGTAATCGAGCGGGCCTTCGCCTTGCGCCGAGACCGGGTCATCTCGCCCGAAGTTGTTCGGGTGCTCCACGAATATGGGCATGACAACGGGACCAGCTTCGGCCACATGCTTTCCATCTGTAAGCATGCCAACGGTGGTTTCGCCCGCATCGCCGAGGAGTTGATCCGGATGCGACACCTGACCCACGCTCAATTGCTCGAGACCATGCACGCCGTCGGTCGGGCCCATGTGGGGCGGCTCGAACGGGGGCTGACCTTGCTGGAAATCATCGCCGGCATCAGCCCGCTCATCGGTCTTCTCGGCACGGTGCTGGGGATGGTATCCGTCTTTGACGCCATCACCAGCGATGGACTGGGCAATCCACAGGTGCTGTCGGCGGGTATTTCGAAAGCCCTCGTGACCACTATCGCGGGGCTCTGTGTGGCCATTCCGGCCCTGACCTTTCACGGGATCTATGCCAAGCGGGTGGACGAGTTGGCCGTAGAGATGCAAGAACGGGCGACGGCGTTTTTGGCAAAACTTCCGGCACCGTAAAGGGGACGACTACGCTTCGTCCGAAGTGCTCGCGGGAATCAAAAATTCCCGCAGCATCTCCTGAAGTCCGGCAAGCTCAAACGGCTTGGACAGGATAGCAGCCACGTCATCGGATTCAATCTGCTCTCCTACCAGTTCCCGG
>JAUIMA010000633.1 GCA_030432675.1 Candidatus Hydrogenedentota bacterium
CGTCAGGCAGTGCCTGGGAAATAGAGTAGGGACCTGTTTTGCTTCAGGGGAATCTCAGGGGGTGGGATTCCGGGGCCTTCAGACCGAGAAAGACTCGCCGCAACCGCAGGTCGTGGTGGCGTTGGGATTTTGGAACACGAAGCCTTTGCCCTGAAGACCTGCGCGATAATCCAGAATGATCCCCTTCAAGTAAATCGCTGACTTGCGGTCCATGTAGAAGGTGACCCCGTCTTGCTCAAGGATATTGTCCCCTTCGCGCTTGTTGTCGAACTCGAGGACATAGGAGAAACCGGAGCAGCCGCCGCCCTTCACGCCCAAACGCACCCCATCCTTGTCCTTACCTTCTTCACCACGTTGCATTTCGCCCAAGGCGGCGATGGCATCGTCGGTAGCGCGGAGCAGGGCTTTGGGCTGTTCAATCGTGTTATCCATCGTGGTCATCAACGACCTCCTTCAATAGGGAAAACGCACTGCAAGGTGCGGGTAAAGCTTACTGGTCCTGCGACGGGGTGTCGGTGGCAGCGGAATCCGTTGTTTTCGCCTCGGGCGACTCGGCGGGTGCGGCCGGTCCGTCTTCCTGCGGGTCATTCTCCATCAAGCCTTCCAACACTTCCAGAAGGACCTCGGAATCGACCCCATAGCCCATACAGACCTGTTCGATGGTCTCAAACTGGGCCACACCGCAATGGGAACATCCGCCGAGATGGAAGGCCGCAAATACTTCGGCCACCCGGGGATGAAGCGCCATGGCTTCCGCCACGGGCATGTCCAAACGGAAATAGGTTTCTTGTGCTTCGAGCATACAACACCTCGATTCATTGTGGGTCGTGTAGTCCCCCGTTGCTCACCGGGGGGTAAGTTCTATGTTCCTGAATTATAACGGATTACACCGATTCCTGCCAAATTTTGCTAAGGGGGTGTTCTCACCGGTAGTCACCGAGAGTAGCCGTCAACCTAAGAGAACACGTATACTGACCAAAAAATTCCGTACCCTTGGAAGGCTACCCTGTGGAATACGTTAAACTTGCCCGGGTGCAAGACTTTAAAAAGACCCGTATCAAATCCTACAAACTGCTGGCCCGCCCTGTGGGCATCATTAAGCAGAAAGATGGTACCTTTTTTGCCACCGAAGTGGGGTGTAAGCACGAAAACGCCGACCTGACCGAGGGCAAAATGAACGGCGACGTGGTGATCTGTCCCTGGCACGGCTGGAAATATAACCTTGTGACCGGGGAGTGCCTATGGGGAAGCACGGTGTGCCTGCGTCGTCACGGACTCAAGATCGAGGGCGATGACATCTACGTGACCCTGCGCCCCTTGGAGCCAGAGCCTACCTTTGAAGACTGGGGTCCGCCGCTGAAATAGGGCGACGTTGGGCCATTACGACTCGATCATGGCCTTGGCGAATCCTTCGTAGGCGTGCCACACATTTCGGGCGAGTGTGTCGGGAAAGAGATGGGGGTTGCCGACTTTCAGGGCCGCAACGAGGCCGTCAGCCACGACGGTGGGGGACTCGACGCCTTCCAGCATGCCGGCATTGGTGGCCATATCCGTCTCGATGGGGCCCGGGTGGACACTGAGCACGATGGTATTCTGATTGGCCAGGGTTTCGCGGAGGCCCTGGGTGATGGAGTAGGCCGCCGCCTTGGAGGCGGAGTAGGTCGCGATTCCGGGGAAGGATTTCAGCGACGCAACAGAATTGATCTGTACAAAGGCACCGCCACCGTTTTCTTTGAGCGCAGGGGCGAAGGCCTGGGCCACGCGGATAAGGCCGTAGACATTGACCTCCATTTCATAGGCCAGGTGGTCAAAGACCTTGGAGGAAAGGGCATTGGTTTGGGTCAGCACGCCCGCATTATTGACAACCAATTCCACATCCGTGGCAACCGCGGCCGCGGCGGTAATGGTCTCAGGCTTGGTCATGTCCAGTTCCAGGGGAATTACCGTGTCGCCGAAGATTTCCACCAAGGGTTGCGCCGAATCCAGGGAGCGAACGGCGGCATATACTTTTTTCGCGCCATGTTGTACCAGCGACGTAAGGATGGCTTTGCCAATGCCACGGTTGGCACCGGTGACCAGCGCCGTCTTATGAGCGATATCGAATGAGGCGTTCATGGGGGGGCTTTCCAAGGTTTTGAAGGGTGTCGTTGTTCCCCGCACCGGGTATCGGCAGGAGAAATGAAATCCTATTGTGCCAGACGGGTGTGGTCCGATCTATCCGGATCAGGCGCTCAGGGTGTTCTGGTTGGACTACTCCGCCTCGATCAATGCGATCCACTGACCGTCTGACGGCGTCTTCAAGCGTGGGGTGTCGCCTTCCAACGCTATACGGTCGCGCCATATGCTGCTTTCGATATCGAGCCAGCGGACGACGGGCCGCGCACCAACGTCTTTCGTGAGCAGGCGAACTTCCCCACCCCGGGGCATATAAATGGCCATCGCCTTTTTGCTTCGACTTACATGGGCTTCATTCTCGTCCACGTCGGCGAGGAGCTGGCCGATTACCGCGTCCCGGTTCATGGGCGTGGCCGCAATAAGGTTATAGGCCTCCGTGAAGAGCCGCGCACTCTTGATATTGGCCTGGGCCCGCTCGCCCAGACCTAGTCCGGCAGGTGGGCGGTGAAAACGGATGGAGGCCGCTCCGCCCACCAGGCTGCGCCAGAAGCGCTCCACCCCATCTTGCGCACCACCGAATTGATTGCTCTCGGCACCATAACACTTCACATGATTAATGGGGCGGGGCGACTCGGCCAGATAAGCACGGACCCACTGGAAGTTATCCCAATGACGCTGCCCTTTTTGGTGATTGTTCTGGGAGGTATCCACAAACGAATAGGTTTCCGGATGATCCAGGGTGCGCCGATGTTCCTCCGCCTGAAGGTTCCAGTCGTCCCACATTTCGGTCGTTTGTACGATCACACCCATCGCAGTGGCTTTTTCCTTCACGTAGTTTGACCAGTAAATGCCCCAATCGGCGTTGGCTTTGGTTTCGTTGTCCATACAATACAAGACGTTGGGATACGGGAGGGAAACGGCGAGTACTCTGTCCATGTGCATGCGCTGGTATTTCAGGATGAGTTCATTGTTTTCCTGCTTGGGCACACTGCGGAAAAAGGGGTTGTCATTGGAACCCGGGTGTCGCGGGTATTCGTTCTTCAGTCCCGACGAGGCGACCGTGTAGTTTACGTTGTTGATGGGACGGAAGGGATTGCCGTGCCACTGCTCCCGGGAATAGTCAAAGCGATCCCACAACTCGAACTGAACGACGATGTCCCGTTCCAGGCACAGATCAAGCAGGCGCTTTAGACGGTCGTAGTAGGCC
>JAUIMA010000634.1 GCA_030432675.1 Candidatus Hydrogenedentota bacterium
ACGCCCACCGTCGCCAGCACGCCAGCAGGTTTCCAGGCCGAGCGGATCGAGCTGTAAGAGGTGCGGATGCCGCCGTCCAGCAGAATCAAACACAACGCTACGGTGCCGATCCCGTTGGCCAGGCCATAGAACAAGAACAGGGGCACGGGAAGGGAGTCTTTGAGGACTCCGAGCAGCCCGTATAACCAAAGGTGGGGCACGCTGTAGTAGACCCGCGATGCATCGCCGTGCGCCGCCTGACAGGTCGCGTAAGGGCTGGCGAAGCCGCTCGAAAACATATCCATACTCTCAATGAAGAGGGCGCTATCCGGAATATGAAGTCCCGTCGGCGTCGTTCCAGGGGGTGGAGCCCACAGGATAAGGGCGTGCACGATGGGCTGGAGGGCCGCCAACACCAGGATCAAGGCACCTATCGCCCACGGCATCGGACGGCGGTCAGCGGTCATACCCGACTCCGACCACCAGCAGGGCCAAGGCCAGGGCCGTCGTTACCGCACCGGAACTATAAATAAACCACCGGGTCGGGCGCGACCATTCGGCGTAGAGCCCACGCAGGGCGTAGCGCCAGATAATCGCGGCGGCAAGGCCGTTGCTGATCAGGCCTATCACCACGACGCCAATGACATCGTGGCCCCGATAGGCCCCAAGCAGCCCAAACCCATAGACCATGGTCAGGGCCAGATAGGCCCCACCCAGAAGGCGAACAAACAAAATAGGCTCTGCGATGGGAAGTCGGTAACGGACCATGAGCGCGTGGGGCAAGAAGAGCATAGGCACACTCCACCCCAGAAAAGTAACTGCGATCGTAATCCAAAGCAGGCTGATGAGCATGGGACAATCCACTGTTGACAGGGGCCTCATGGGAGACCTTACCCCGTGGAAGCCAATAGGGTCAACCGATCACTTTTCCGGCTCGTCCCAACTGGTGTATGCTCGTGGTCTCTGAATGGATGCAATTAACCTGGCAGGAACAGACTCTATGAAGACTACACATCCCCTTTTCGTATCGACCCTGGCACTCCTTTCCGGCATCGTCGGCGCGGCCCATGTGGGTGCTGCCCAACCGACCTTTGTGGCTATCGACCCCGATTCGGGTCTCTCATCTGCAGTGGTCGTGGAAGACAAGGCCCTCGCCCATACCACCCAGCTCTATCCGCTGGATGAAACAGGCGCGGTCCTGGGAGCGACCCTCAATGAGCAGCTGGCAGTGGTCGTGGACCACCTTAAGACGGCGCTGGACGAGGTCGGCTCCGCGCTTTCCCTCATCGCACGGCTCAACGTCTATGTGAGCAGTGATGCCCTGGCACGGGAGGTGGAAAGCCTCCTCGCAGCACAACTCGGCCCAGACAGCCACCCAGCCTGCACCATTGTGGTTACGCCGTTGGCCGACCCCAAGGCGCTGGTCGCTCTGGATGCGGTCGCCGCTGTCAAGGACGACCGGGCACCCAAGCTTGTGTTGCGGCATGCCAGCCCAAACCTGCCCCCCCGCCGCGGTGGCGCCCATGTCACCGTGCTCCCCAAAGGGCGCACCCTCTACATCTCTGGCATGGCCGAGTCGACCCCCGATCTGGTGAAAGCTACCGTCGGCACCATGAAACAACTCCACCGGGTGCTGGCACTGAACAAAACGACCCATGCCGATGTGGTCCACTTGAAGACCTTTGTGAAACCCATGTCAGAAGTCGCGACCGTCGAAAAAATCATGGCGGCCTATTACCCCGACAGCCCCGCGCCAGGGATGTCTTATGTGGAGTGGCGCAATGGTCTCCCCATCGAAATCGAGTTGATTGCCCACCTCCCCACGCCCGGCGATGGGGCCGAGACCGTCGAACTGCGCTGGCAGCCCGAAGAGAAGCGTTCACCCGTCTATTGCCGCTTTGCAATCGTGGACAGCCCGACCCGGATTTATACCAAGGGATTCCTGGCGGAAGAAGCCAGCGATGCCAACAGTCAGATCCACAGCATCTACAACCAGTTGAAGCAGGTCATTTTGCCCCTGGGCAGCGATCTGCGCCATCTGGTAAAAGCCACCTATTACCATTCCGCCGATGACACCAGCGTGGCACTCAATGAAATCCGGCCCGAGTACTACGACCCCGAGCGCCCCCCGGCCGCGTCCAAGGCGCTCATCACCGGCACCGGTGACGCAAAGCGCAGTATGCTCATCGATATGATCGCCGTTCCCAAACCCTGATCTATGCCTATCGCCGTGGGGGTACGGACCGAAACCATCAGTCCGCACCCGCCACGCGGCGGTAGATTTCCAGATGACGCCGGGCGCTTTCTTCCCAGGTGCGGTCTCGGGCGAATTCCACGTCCGCACGCCCTTCCGCAGTACCAAGCAACGTCATGATCGCCCGGGCAAGCGCTTCGGGGTCTTCGGGGGGCACACAGAAACGCGGATCGTGGTCTACCAGCTCCGGCAACCCGCCCGTCTCCGTCACAATCAGGGCTTTCCCGAAACCCAACGCCTGCACCCCCACCGCACTCTGGGCATCGAAGTGGGTGTACGGCAACACAACCAGTCGGGCTGCCGCAAAGTAGTCGGCCACCGTCGCCTCGGGCACATAGTCCAGGACGCAATGCACGTGGTCGTGCAGGCCCCGTTCATTAATGACCGTTTCACAGGCTTCCCACGCGTCTCCCCACGGCTTGCCCGCGACGATTAAGAGCACCTCGGGAATCGTGTGGCGCACGATATCGAGGGCCTCCAGGAGATAGACCACGCCCTTGTAAGGGCGGATAATTCCGAAGAACAACACCATCGGTCGCTCGGAATTCAGGCCAAGCGTCTGGCAGGCTTCTTCTCGTTCGGGCAACGCGCCGACCGTGTCGGAAATGCCCATGGGCACGTGGGAGCACCGCCCGGCAGTGATTCCGTAGTCCAATTGCAGCTGCCGAAGATTGGCGTCGCTGTGGACTACGATGTGGTGGGCAAGGGCATAGACCAGATGGCTTGCCCAACGGAATAGCCGACTCGGCTCATGGGGCCGCACATTGTGGGCGGTTACCACCACTGGAACGCCGCGAACTCGGGCAGCGAGGGCGAAGACGATGGACACGGGGGTAAGGGCCAGGCTCCACCATTGAATGTGGAGGACATCGCTGCGCACTTGAAGGGCCGCTATGAGCCATCCCACCGGGTGATACCAGGCGAGGGTGTGCTGCACCGTCAACTGTTCCGCGGTGGGGGCAGCGACCGTTTCGTCCATTGCCTCCGATACGCCCGGAAAAAGCCACGGGGGATACATGGCCCGAAACCCCAGTGCCACTACCCGGGTACTATCCGCCAGGGCGGTAGCCAAGGCACCGCA
>JAUIMA010000057.1 GCA_030432675.1 Candidatus Hydrogenedentota bacterium
AGAAGTAGAGAAGATATGATGGAGCGATGCGGAGCAAACGGATGCAAGGCATGAAAATTTCCACAACGTTACCAATCACCACGTTGCTGCTTGTCACGTTGACGATGGCGCATGCGGCGGGCGTCAGCCCTGCGGTGTCCGAAGCCTTGGTCCGCACGGAGACCTGGACGGAGCAGTGGCCCAATGCCGAGGGCACGATGGAAGCCCGGTCGGTGACAGGCGAGATCTGGACCGACGTTTTTCAGGCGTCTTTGACTGACAATCATCAGGTCCACATACCCGCCCGTGCGCAGCCCTATTACCTCGACGGTCCCCTTGTCTTGGAGTCGGGGGACAGGCTCAGCGCAGACCCGGAGGCCGAGATTCGGCTGAAGCCGGGGACCAACACGTGCATGGTGCGCAACGCGCGTATCGTCGGTTTTAACACCATGGCGGTGCCCGACGAGCTGGAGCCCGATTCCGATATTCATATCGAAGGGGGCATATGGACGACGCTCGCGACGGGGGATAAGGGGGCCAATGGCAATATGCGGGGCCACTCCTCCAAAGACAATTATGTGTATGCGACCCACGGCGTCATCCTGCTGCACAACGTACGGAACGTCTCCGTTCGCAACATTACCATACGACAGAGCAAGGCTTTTGGTGTTCACCTGGGCAATGTAAGCGACTTCATCGTGGACGGCGTGACCCTGGATCGGCAACAGCGTGATGGCGTCCATGTAAACGGGCCCGCCCGTAGCGGCAAGATTCGTAACGTGCGCGGAGATTCCCACGACGACACGGTGGCCCTGAACGCCTGGGAGTGGAAGAACTACGCCCCGAGTTTCGGAGCGATTCGAGACATTCAGATTGAACAGGTGTCGGGTGCGGCCCTGGACAAGCCGAGCGCCAATTCCATTCGGTTGCTCCCGGGGGTCAAGCAGTTTGACGATGGGAAGATTCTGGAATGCCCGATTCAGGATGTGGTGTTGCGTGACATTAAGGACATCACGGAGTTCAAACTCTATGAGCAGCCCAACCTGGAAATGGGGCGGGACAAGGATTTCAGTGTGGAGCCGGGTATGTTACGGAACATCCGAATCGAAGGGCTCTCCCTCGGGCGGCCCGGCGTCATCAACGTTGCGGCAACCCTGGATGGTCTGGCGCTTAGCGATGTAGATCTCCGCTTCGAGCCGAATCCCGATTACCGGCTCTTGCAGATTGGCCCAATGTCCATGACCTGGCGTCACGGGGACGATCCGGCGCGGTGGGTGGAGGTCTTCTCTCCCGACCGGGATGTGACCGTGACAAACATTCAAATACTCAACGTGACGGTGAAGGGCGTTCCTCTGAATGACCCGATGGCTCGATTGATTGCCGTCCGTGATCAGACGTTAAATCCCGATTATCCACAGACGACCCCTCGGGGTGGCACGGGTAAGGCCACCTGGGTGCGTTGAGCCAGGAGTGGGGGTGCTCAGGAGGAGTGGCGAGCGAGGTGAGCGTAAAGTAACGCCAGCAGCAGGGCGAGGGGGGTGAAGGCGTAGCGTTCTACGGCATGGTGGGAAAACAGGTTTCCCAGGGTGTTGAGCATCAGGTACGCGGACATGGCCCACAAGAGGGGCTTGCGCACGCGGGTGGGGAGCGTGGTAGGGCGCAGACCGCCGCCGACGGCAGCCAGCCAACCGGCGAAGAGGGTAACGACGAGGGCAATGGACTCGAAGAGCCGCATTTGTGCCACGGTTTCCAGTCGCCCACCCCACACCAGGGTCCACGGAACGACTTCGCACAAGATAAGCACATGGAGGGCAGCCATGGCCAGTAAGAGGCCAATGATGATTCGGGCGGCGTATTGGGGACTCAGGCTTCGGCGCATTTTGGTGTTGCTACACTATTCGGGCGAGGGGCTTCGGGGCTAGTCGTGGTCTTCGGTCGATTTGCCATCGTCCTGCAGGGTGAAGAAAAAGGTTGTGCCCTGGCCCTCTTCTGACTCTAGCCAGATGCGCCCGCCGTGTCGTCGCACAATTTTCTGTGTGATGCTGAGTCCTGCGCCTGTGCCTCCACCAAACTTATCCCGGCCGTGAAGGCGCTTGAAAATTCGAAAGACGGTTTCGTTGTGCCGTGGAGCAATGCCGATCCCATTGTCGCGCACGAAGAAGACCGTTTCACCTTCCTCATTGTGCAGGGCTCCGACTTCGACCTGCTTCCGTTCGCTGTCGTTGTATTTGATGCCGTTGGTGATGAGATTGCGAAAGACTTCAGCGGCGAGCACCTGGTGACAATGGGTCGTAGGCAGTGAGTCGTCCACGATGACGTGGCCATTGTACTCTTCCAGCCAGCCCGCGATAGAATCCACGACGCCGGTCACCGCATCGTGGAGATCTACGGGCTGGAGCGCGATTTCTGTCCTGCCCACCCGGGAATAGTGAAGCAGTTCCTCGATGAGGTCTTCCAGGCGGGAGGTAAGGCGGACGAGGGTGTGGAGTTTGTTTTGTCCATCTTCGTCGAGCACGTCCTCATAGTCTTCCAGAAGAAAGGTGGAATAGTTGCGGATGCCCCGCAGCGGTTCCTTCAGATCGTGAGAGGCGATATGGGCGAAGTCTTCCAGCTCCTTGTTGCTCCGCTCCAACGCCTGTGCGAAGGCGGCCAGCTCTTCCTGGGCGTGACGTTGGAGGGTGACATCCAAATGCGTGCCACACAGGCGCATTGGTTTGCCATTCTGGTCCCGCTCGATAACCTTGCCCTTTGTCAAAATCCAAACCCAGTGGCCATCGTTGTGCTGTAGCCGGTGTTCCGCTTCGTAGGTTTCTGTCTTGCCCTGCAGATGGGCTTCAAGAGCCGCCATTACATTCGCCTTGTCGTCGGGGTGTATGGCCTTTTCCCATGTTGCGCGGAGTGGCGCCACTTCGGCGAGTTGATAACCGAGCATTTCCGCCCAGCGGTCATCATAGTGCACTTCGTCCGCCAGGACATCATAATCCCAGGTGCCGAGCTGTCCTGCCTGCAGCGCGAGCTCCAGCCGCTCTTTACTGATTTGGAGCGCTGCTTCGGCCTTCTTCCGGGCGTCTATGTCTTGTATCTGGGAGATGAAATACCGGGGCTTGTCTTCGTTGTCCCAGACCAGCGAAACGCTCAATAGAATCCAGACGTGCTCCCCGTTTTTCCGGATATACCGTTTCTCCATGTGGTAGAAGTCGATTTCCCGGCGCAGCATCTGCTGAAGGAGGGCCAGGTCTTTGTCGAGATCCTCGGGGTGGGTAATGGTCTGAAAATCTGTTACCAGCAACTCCCCTTCCGAGTAGCCGACCAATTCACAGATCGCGCGATTGACGCGGAGCCACTTCCCCTCGGGAGAGACGAGGGCCATACCGATAGGAGCATTGTTCATGGCCAGGCGAAACATTTCTTCGCTCATTCTTGCGGCTTCGAGGGCATCTTCCATCGGATGCGTGTCGGTGGCGAGGTCCTGAGGATGCGGCGCATCGAGGAGGGCCTGTACGGGCGTGTCTTGGCGGATGAGGTAGGCTACGATAAATGCTGTGGAAGCGCTGAGCACCGCCGATGCGAGGATGGCCGGGAGGAGGGTGGGGGAATCGTGGTAATAGCCGAGGAGCGTCAGCAGGAGCAGAGCTCCGAAGGCCACCAGAATCATTGCGACGATACGTGTAGTCATTATACTCGAAGCTTTCCTTCCCCGTTCGCCTCGTTACGCCTGCGCCTAAGTATCCATCATTCCGAATTGGAATTACCAGTCGGTAGTATGTGGGGGCGGGCAAAGAGGTGTTTACCGGACCTCGAGGTGTGCTGCCAGGGCTATTAATTGAGTCGCCGCAGGCCCTTGCAGGAAACAATCGGTTATCTGGGACGACAATTCACTGTTTTCCACGTTGCACTCGATAATAAAGGCGCCGTGGGATTTGGCGGTGACGGGGATAGCTGCGGCGGGGTATACCGTGGCAGAGGTGCCCACTACGAGTACGACATCGGCCTCATCAGCGGCCCGTGTGGCGGCTTCCAAGGTATTTTCTGGAATGAGTTCACCGAAGAGTACCACATCGGGCTTCATGATGCCTCCGCAGGGGCACCGGGGTGCGCCCTGTGTGGGTTGTGCCGTCCGCAGTGGCGCAGGGGCCTGGCATTCGAGACAACGCATCTGGCGGGCATTGCCATGAAACTCGATGACATCGACGGACCCGGCTTCCTGATGGAGGTTATCGATGTTCTGCGTGATTATCGGGCCCAGAACGCCCCGTTGCTGGAGGGTGGTTAATGCCAGATGGGCCGGATTCGGATCGACCTTGCCGATCATGGCGTCCAGCTCATACCACATCTCCCAGACGCGATCGGGATCGCGCAGAAAGGCATCCAGCGTCGCGTACACTTCCGGGGGGTAGGTATCCCAAATCCCTCCGGGACTCCGAAAGTCGGGAATGCCACTGTCGACGGAAACGCCAGCGCCAGTGAGCGCGATGGCGTGCTGACTGGATGCAAGGGCCTCGGCGGCTATTTGGAGGGGGGAATTCACGACCTGTGACGCCCGTCCTGTCAGGAAGGGGTGATGGCGTCGAGTCCGCCCATGTAGGGCCGCAACACATCGGGAATCTTCACGGAGCCGCCGGCTTGCTGATAGTTTTCCAAGACGGCGACCAGCGTGCGACCTACGGCAAGGCCCGAGCCATTGATGGTGTGGACGAACTCGGGCTTCTTGTCACGCTTAAAGCGAATGTTGGCCCGTCGCGCCTGGTAGTCGAGGAAGTTGGAGCAGGAGCTGATTTCCCGGAAGGCGTTTTGCCCCGGAAGCCAGACTTCGAGGTCATAGGTCTTTGCGGCGGAGAATCCGAGATCGCCGGTGCACAGGGTCATCACCCGGTAGGGGAGTTTGAGGGCCTGTAAGATGGCTTCCGCATTCTGGGTCAATTTTTCCAGTTCATGCCAGCTGTCTTCCGGCCGCACAAACTTCACCATTTCTACTTTGTTGAACTGGTGCTGGCGAATCATGCCGCGGGTATCTTTGCCATGAGAGCCGGCTTCACTCCGGAAACAGGGGGTGTAGGCCGTGTAATAGAGGGGGAGATCGGCGTCTTTCAGGATTTCATCGCGATGGATGTTGGTTACCGGCACCTCGGCGGTGGGGATGAGCCAGTAGTCGGTGTCTTCAATCTTGAAGCTGTCTTCTGCGAATTTCGGCAGCTGGCCGGTGCCCCGCATGCTGTCGGAATTCACCATAAAAGGTGGCAGCATTTCGGTATAGCCGTGGGTGCCCGTGTGCATGTCGAGCATGAGGTTAATGAGGGCCCGTTCCAATCGGGCACCGGCCCCCTTGCCGAGGCAGAAGCGGGCCCCGGTAAGCTTGGCGGCACACTCAAAATCGAGGATGTTGAGATCTTCACCCAGAGCCACATGGTCCTTCGGCTCAAAATCATATTCCGGCACTTCGCCCCAGACCCGCTCTTCACGGTTCGCACGCTCATCCAGCCCTTCCGGAAGGCTCTCGTCGGGCAAGTTAGGGAGACGAAGCAGGAGGTCCGTAAGCATGGCATCTACCGTCCGAACCTGTTCCTCGAGAGCGGCAATCTTATCTTTGATGCCCTTCATGGCGGCGATGGCCTCACTCGCGTCTTCTTTGGCCTTCTTGGCCGCGCCGATGGCCTGACTCGCCACATTCTGCTCCGCGCGGAGTTGTTCCATTTCGTGGACGAGAGCGCGGCGTTTGCCATCTTCTTCTAAGATGGCCTCGACAGAAAACGCGCCTCCTCGCTTGGCGAGGGCTGCGGTCACGGCGTCGGGGTCCTGGCGGAGGAGCTTGATGTCCAACATGAATGGGCGTTCCTTGTGTCTGGAAAGTTGGGGTCTTGTCTTGGAAGGGGCGCTATGCGCATGTAGGGGATGTAAACGGGAGCGGTGACTCAGCTTCGGAAGAGGGAGAGCAGACGCTCGAGTTCATCCAGATTGTAGTATTCGATTTCTATTTTACCTTTGCCGCCCTGTTGGGCCTTCAGTTGTACTTTGGTGCCGAGTGCCTGCCTCAAATCGTCTTCCAGTTGGGCAATATTGGGGTCTCGGGGGGCGGGGGCGGCGGTGTTGCGCTCTGCCTTGCTGGCAGTGGCCAGCTTCTCGACCTGTCGCACGGAAAGCCCCTGGGCGATGATTTTACGGGCGATGGTCACCTGGGCGGAGGCGGTGGGGAAGGCCAGAATCGCCCGGGCATGTCCCATGGAAAGGGAGCCATCGGCGACCTGTTCCTGCACGACTTCGGGCAAGTTCAGCAGGCGGAGCATGTTGGTAACGGTCGCGCGCTTTTTGCCCACTTCCTTCGAGACTTCTTCCTGGGTCCAGCCGAACTCTTCCATCAGATCCTGGTAGCCCTGGGCCATTTCAATGGCGTTCAGGTCTTCCCGTTGGATATTTTCGATAAGCCCCAGTTTGAGCATGTCGCGATCAGAGACTTCCCGACAGACGGCCGGGATGAGCGACAGATTGGCCATGACGCTGGCACGGACACGCCGTTCACCGCTGATAAGCTCGTAGTGGTCCCCTGCCTTGCGAACCAGTACAGGTTCCTGGACGCCATCCCGCTCGATGGAGGCCGCGAGTTCCTGGAGTGCCTCCTCGTTGAAGATGTGCCGGGGCTGCTTGGGATTGGGGCGGATCTCTGTGGGATCCAATTCGATGAGCTGCGCCCCATCAGAGAGTGCGGCCAGGGCCGGGCTGGGCGGGGCGGCAGGCGCCGGATCGGTAGAGCGCGTCGCCGAGGCGTTGTCCATGGCGTTGCTGCCAATCAAGGCGCCGAGGCCTTTTCCCAGTCCTTTTCGCTTTGCACTAGCCACGGGCAATCACCTCTCGTGCGAGTGAGAGATAGCTTTGGGCGCCAGTACTCTTCAAATCGTAGTAGATCACAGGCTTTCCAAAACTGGGGGCTTCGCTCAAGGTGACATTGCGGGGGATAATAGTCTGAAACACCGATTCCCCCAAATGACCACGCACGTCATCAATAACCTGTTTACAGAGATTGGTGTGCTGATACATGGTGAGCAACACGCCAAAGACGGAAAGTTCCGGATTGAGATTGTCCCGCACGAGGATCACGGTCTGGAGTAACTCGCTCAGGCCTTCCAGCGCGTAGTATTCGCACTGCAGGGTGACCAGAATACCGTCTGCTGCGACCAGGCCATTCAGCGTGAGTATGCTGAGGGAGGGGGGGCAATCGATAAAAATGTAGTCAAACTCTTCCCGCAGTTCCGCCAATTGATTTTTCAGGCGATATTCACGGGCTTCTTCGTCGACCAGTTCGACCTCCGCGCCTACCAGTTCCCGATTGGCGGGCAAGACATAGAGGTTGTCCCACTCGGTTTCCAGCATGATTTCCGAAGGGTGGGTGTTGTTGACCAGCAGGTCGTAAACACTGGCTTCAATGCTGTTCTTGTCGATGCCGAGGCCCTGGGTGGCGTTTCCCTGGGGGTCGAGATCGATAAGGAGGGTGGTCTTTTCGGCCGCTGCCATGCAGGCAGCCAGATTAACCGACGTGGTGGTCTTGCCCACGCCCCCCTTCTGATTGGCTATAGCGATGACACGTCCCAACGATCAGGCCCTAACGGTTTGGCTTCAGAAATGGTGACTACACAAGGCGCGTATCATACGAACCTGCCCCCGTGTAAGTCAATGTTCAGGCCCTGCGGGACCCCGACTCAGGTGCCAAACTGCTTCAGGTGGTGTTCAAAATGCAAGACGTGGAAGCGATCCCATCCATCAATGTCGAGACGCCCGAAGGTGGGATGGGGGGCGGGTTGGAGTTCATCGGCCTGCACGAGGCCCAGATACTCTTCGACCAGGGCGTGGAGCGTTTCCAGGTCACCGGGTTCTTGCGTGCGCAAGCCCTGACGGCGGAGGGAGCGCGCGGTCCGGCTGTCTTTTGAGAGAGGGACGGCTCCGATCAGGATCAGGGGGCGTGCGACGTAGCGGGTGAAGCAATTGCCCACAAAAGGAACCGTCCGTGAGCGCCCCATTGAGTGCCGCATCGCCCAGATCAGGTGTTCAATCAGGCTGTCCCGTCGCAGGTCACCCCAGCGCGGCTCGGCATCCTTGCGGATGCTCCCCAATCGTTTCACCACCTCTTCCGCGTAGTCCCCGTCAAAATGATGCATACCCTGACCTCTTCCCTGCGGTTACTCCTCGTGCTAATGGTACCACGAAGTCAGCAGAATCTTACAAACGAAAAGGCTATTTTTCTGGTCTAAGCACAAGATCTTTCCATTCGATGGTAGCCCCGTCCCGGTGCATTTGCAGGGTGATATGTCCCTCGCGTACTTTTTCAATCTGGTCCGTCTCGGCTGACTTGTGGCCGTTAATGTACGTGGTGGCCCGGTTGCCCCGGACAAAAACCTGCAAGAGGTTCCATTCTCCCGGAACAAAAATGTCATCCCGCCCGCGAACAAAGCCGTAAATGCTGCCCGATGGCATGCCGACCCCGGGAACATCGAGGAGTTGGATTTCATTGCCTCGGTCGGAGTCATCAGTGAGCCAACGGAAGAACACCCCCCCATTGGCGGATGAGGAGCAGCGATAGTACATCTCCAGGGAAAAGTCCTGACAAGGTTGAGAAAACTGTAGATATCCATTGCCACCTGTACCCGTGAGGAGTCCCTCTTCGACCGTCCACCACGCGCGCTTGTTGCGCACCGGGTTCCAGCCCGACAGGTCTTTCCCATTAAACATGACAATGGCGGGCTCGGAGTCGGGAAGTGGGGTAATTTCCATAGCGCGAATAGTCATGCCCCAGCCCAGATTGTTCTGAAAACCAATATGTCCCCGGCGCAGGGTGTGGCGCAGGCGCGGGTGGCTCTCCAGATCGATATCCTGCACCACGACTCCGTTGATGGTGACGTGAAGCTGGGGCCAGTCCATCAGGACTTCACAGGAATTCCATTCGCCCGGCTCCTTCACGGCAACGGTGTGGGGGGCTACATGACGAAAGAGGGCGCCCGCGCGGAAGGGATCGGGGGCGTCCCCGGCATGATCGGCAAGCTCAATCTCGATGCCCGCCCGATAGGCCCCATTGGAAGGGGCATGGATGTACAGGCCCGATTCTTCCCATTGGTGGTAGTTGAATTCGAAGCGGAGGTGGAAATTCTCATATTGGTCTCGGGTGAGAATGGCCGAGGGCTCGCTCTGGCCCTGTTTGATGTGGAGGCTGCCTTTTTTTACCGTAAAGGCCGTCGCAGATCCCCCATCGTTCATCCAGGCGTGTGGGTCTTCAAGGGGGCGCAAGGGTTCCGCCAGGGCTGCGTGGCCGGCGAGGAGGGCGGTGAGCATGAGGAGGCGGATGTGCATCAGACGGTAAACTCCGGGGTGTGGTGTGTTGGTCTCGAAAACTGGCGGGCACTATAACATGCTTTGCTGCTTATATTTAAACCAAAAGGCCTTTCAAAAACATACCAAATGGTATGTTTTTTTCAGGGGCCAAGTTGGGGGAAAGACAAAAGTAGGATAATTTTCGGGTGGCAGTGGTCTTTAAGTTGTTTGACTAAAGGGTCTTGTGGCGCATGTTGACATTTACTCATCAACTTCTGTATCATACGCTGTGGAATGAACTGCGGTTGACGACCCCGAATTTTGGGCTTCGGGTGTTGATGGCCTACCTTGGTTGCACTGATTCCCTTTCCATGCACAACTGTTACTTATAAGGTGGATTCATTTTGTCTAATAGAACGATATCCCGGAGCGGACTCTATGAACCGTACTACGAGCACGACGCTTGTGGTATTGGGTTTATATGTAACATTGATGGGAACCGCTCCCATGAAGTGATCGCGAATGGCCTGCAGATTCTTGTTAATCTGACGCACCGCGGTGCCTGTGGCTGTGACCCGGAGACGGGTGATGGTTGCGGTATTATGCTCCACATTCCCCATGAATTTCTCAAGGCGGAAGTGGCCGATCACGGTTTCGAATTGCCCGACGTGGGCGAATATGGCGTCGGAATGGTGTTCTTGCCCCAGGATCGCGAATCCCGCGAATCCTGCATGCAGATTCTGAACAAGGCCATTCTCGAAGAAGATCAGGAGTTGTTGGGATGGCGCGATGTGCCGCGCAACTCGGATGCCATCGGTTGGCTGGCCCGCGAAAACGAGCCGGTCATTCGTCAGGTGTTTATCCGCCGCGACGAAGGTCTGGATGTGGATGAGTTCGAGCGGAAGCTCTATGTCATCCGCAAGTCGGCCACCCACATGATCGGCAACTCGGTCATCTCGGGTAAGTCGGAGTATTACGTCCCCAGCATGTCGGCCCGTACAATCGTGTACAAAGGGCTCATGCTGCCCGATGCCATGGACAAGTACTATCTGGACCTGGCGGACGAGCGTGCTACAAGCGGCATGGCCCTCGTGCACCAGCGCTACAGCACGAATACGCTGCCCGCCTGGCCGCTGGCTCAGCCGTTCCGCTTTCTTGCCCACAACGGCGAAATCAATACGCTGCGCGGCAATCTCAATATGATGGATTCGCGGGAGCAGCACTTTGACAGTGACCTCATCGGGAATGAGCTGAACAAGATTCGCCCCATTCTCAGCCCGGGTGCCAGTGATTCGGCCAACTTCGACAATGCCTTCGAGTTGCTCGTGCGTGGTGGCCGTGATGTAGACCATGCCATGGCGATGATGGTGCCCGAGCCCTGGAGTGGGCACGAGTCCATGCCCGACGACAAGAAAGCCTTTTACGAATACCACGCCTGCAAGATGGAGCCGTGGGACGGCCCTGCCTCCATGGCCTTCTCGGACGGCGTTCGCATCGGTGCCGTGTTGGACCGCAATGGCCTTCGTCCTTCTCGCTATTGGGTAACCACGGACAACCAAGTCATCATGGCCTCGGAAGCGGGCGTGCTGCACCACATCACCAATGACAAGGTGGTCAAGAAAGGCCGTCTTGAGCCCGGTCGCATGTTCCTCGTGGACATGGCCGAAGGCCGAATCGTTGATGACGCGGAGCTCAAATCCAAGTTTGCCGCACGTAACCCCTATCGGGAGTGGCTCGACACCTACCGCGTCGAAATGCCCACCGATTTGCAGGATGTTGATCCTGTCGTCGAAGACACGGCCTTGCTGGAACGTCAGCAGGTGTTCGGCTATACGCGCGAAGATCTCGAAATGATTCTTGCGCCCATGGCGGAAGATGGCAAAGAGCCCACGGGTTCCATGGGTAACGACGCGGCCCTCGCGGTCTTGTCACCCCGACCCCAATTGCTCTTCAACTACTTTAAGCAGTTGTTTGCCCAGGTAACCAACCCGCCCATTGACCCCATCCGCGAAGACATTGTCATGTCGCTGGAAACGGATATTGGTCGGGAAGGTAATCTGCTTGGCGAATCGCCCGAGGACTGCAAGCAACTTCACCTGAAGTCGCCTTTGTTGACCAATGCCCAGCTCACCTTCATTAAGAAGTTGGACCGGGACGGATTCCGTCCGGCTGTAGTCTCGACATTGTTTGAAGTGGCCAAAGGGCCTGCCGAGATGGACCATGCGCTCCATGTAATCTGCAAGGATGCCCTCAAGGCCCTCGAAGACGGTGCGACGATGATTATTCTGTCGGATCGGGGTGTATCCAAGACCCACGCGGCTATTCCGAGTCTGCTCGCCACGGGTGCGGTACACCAATACCTCGTGCACAAGCACAAACGGAGCGAATGCGGCCTCATTGTTGAGACGGGCGAAGCGCGGGAAGTCATGCACTTCGCGTTGCTGACAGGCTACGGTGCGGGTGCGGTTAATCCTTATCTCGCCCTCGAAACCCTGGACGATCTCAAGCACCGCGAGATGGTGGTGGAGAAGAAGCCGGGTACGGCCCACAAGAACTACATCAAGGCCGCCGAAAAAGGTCTGTTGAAGGTTATGTCGAAAATCGGCATCTCGACCCAGCAGAGTTATCGTTGTGCCCAGATTTTTGAAGCGGTCGGTCTGAATACGGCCCTCGTCGAGCGCTGTTTCTCCGGTACGGCCTCCCGTATCGAGGGTATCGGTGTTAAGGAAGTGGCGCAGGAAGTTCTCCTTCGTCACGCTATGGCCTATCCTGAGAAGCCGGCCCGCCGCCCCGAGTTGGATGTGGGGGGGGCCTATCGCTGGCGTCGTCGTGGTGAATTTCACCAGTGGAATCCCGAAACGGTCGCCAAGCTCCAACACGCAACGAGCCTGAACAACCAGCAGACCTATGACGAGTTCGCCGAAGAGGTGAACAACCGTTCGCGGACCCTGGCCGCCTTACGCGGTCTCATGGAATTCAAGGAAGGCGATGCCATCCCGTTGGAGCAGGTGGAGCCCGCTTCGGAAATCGTGAAGCGTTTCTGCACCGGTGCCATGTCGTATGGCTCCATCAGTGGCGAGTCCCATGAAAACCTTGCTATTGCGATGAACCGTATTGGCGGTCGGAGCAACACGGGTGAAGGTGGGGAAGATCCCCGTCGCTTTGAAAAAGATGAGAACGGTGATCTGCGGCGCAGTGCCATTAAACAGGTAGCCTCGGGTCGCTTCGGAGTGACCAACGAATACCTGGTGAACTCCGACGAGATTCAGATCAAAATGGCCCAGGGTGCCAAGCCGGGTGAGGGCGGACAGCTCCCCGGTCACAAAGTTTTTGACAATATCGCCAAGGTGCGCTATTCGACACCGGGGGTGGAATTGATTTCTCCGCCGCCGCACCACGACATTTACTCCATCGAGGATCTGGCCCAGTTGATCCACGACCTCAAGAATGCCAACGTGCACGGCAACGTGTCCGTGAAGCTGGTGTCTGAGGTTGGTGTGGGAACGATTGCTGCCGGTGTATCCAAGGGTAAGGCCGATCTGGTACTTATCAGTGGTCATGATGGCGGAACGGGTGCGTCGCCTCAGACGTCGATTAAATACGCGGGTCTTCCCTGGGAACTGGGGCTCTCCGAGACTCATCAGGTGCTCGTGGAAAATGACCTGCGGGACCGCATCCGGGTTCAGGTCGATGGCCAGATGAAGACCGGTCGTGATGTGGCTATCGGCGCATTGCTTGGTGCCGACGAATTTGGCTTCGCGACGGCTCCGCTGATTGTCTCCGGCTGCATCATGATGCGCAAGTGTCATCTGAATACTTGCCCGGTTGGTATTGCCACGCAGGACCCCGAGCTCCGGAAGAAGTTTAAGGGTAAGCCGGAACATGTGGTGAACTACTTCTTCTTCGTCGCGGAAGAGTGCCGCAAGATTATGGCCCAGCTTGGTTTCCGGACAATGGAAGAAATGATTGGCCGGGCGGACATGTTGAAGTTCTCGCCCTTGCCCGAACACTGGAAGGCGCGCCACTTGGATTTCTCCCGGGTGCTACACGTCTCCAAGGCCTGGGAAAACTCGACCCTCTATCATAGCAAGACGCAGGACCACGGCCTGGAAGGTGCGTTGGACCACACCTTGATTAAGGAAGCGGCGGCCACCTTGGAAAACAAGGATTCCGTCCGTATTGCGGTGGATATTAAAAATGTCAACCGCACCGTGGGCACCATGCTTTCCAGTGAATTGACCCGTCGTCATGGCTTGGGTATGTACAGCGGTGCATTGCCCGAAGACACCATCTGGATTGATTGCAAGGGCGTCGGTGGCAATAGCTTTGGTGCCTTTGTTATCCAGGGCGTGACCTTGAACATTATCGGGGAAAGCAATGACTACGTCGGAAAAGGGTTGTCCGGCGGCAAGATCATCGTCTCGCCACCTGAAGAGTTCGTAGGTGACGCGGCCGACAATATTATCATCGGAAACGTGGCCCTCTACGGCGCTACTTCCGGGAAAGCATTTATCCGCGGTGTCGCAGGTGAGCGCTTTGCGGTGCGAAACAGTGGTGCGTGGACGGTGGTAGAAGGCGTGGGCGACCATGGTTGTGAGTATATGACCGGTGGCCGTGTCGCCGTCCTGGGTGAGACAGGTCGAAACTTCGCCGCAGGAATGAGCGGTGGTATTGCCTATATCTACGACAAGGGCGGTACGTTTTCGGTGCGCTGCAATATGGGCAGCGTCGACCTGAAGGCCCTTCACGAAGAAAGTGTTATTGAATTGCGAAGCATGTTGGAAGAGCATGTTAAGTATACCGACAGCTCGGTCGCAAAGAAGATTCTGGAAAACTGGGATGAGGAAGTACAGCGCTTTGTCCGGGTGATGCCGCGCGACTACGCCCGCGTCTTGAAGCAGCAGCAGCAGGAACAATCGGAGGTTACGCATGCTTCCTGATAAAGAAAAAGGCTTTATGGTCTACGACCGCGAAATCGCGCAGGACGAAGCACCAGAAGAGCGCTTGAAGCACTATAAAGAATTCTCAAATTCGTTGCCCCCGGAGCGGATCACCGAGCAGGCCTACCGCTGCATGAATTGTGGTATTCCGTTTTGTCACAGCGGTTGCCCCCTGGGTAATCAGATTCCTGATTTCAACGAGTTGATGAAGGAAGATGATTGGGAAGAGGCCCTTCGGGTGCTTCATTCGACCAACAATTTCCCTGAGTTCACCGGCCGCGTTTGCCCAGCACCGTGCGAAACGGCGTGTGTGCTCGGTATCAACGAGCCAGCGGTCACTATCGAGATCAACGAACGGGAAATCGCTGACCGCGGATGGCGGGAAGGATGGGTTACGCCCCAGACCCCCGCAGAGCGTACCGGAAAGACCGTCGCCATCATCGGCTCCGGTCCTGCCGGGCTGGCGGCCGCGCAACAGCTCAATCGCGCCGGCCACAGTGTTGTGGTCTATGAACGCTCCGATGAACCGGGTGGCCTGCTCATGTATGGCATTCCCAATTTCAAGCTGGACAAGGAAATTGTCCTCCGCCGCGTGGAACAATTGAAGGCCGAAGGCGTCGAGTTCATCTGCAACGCGGAAGTGGGTGTCGATGTGCCGACCAGCAAGCTTGACCAGTATGATGCCGTGCTGATCGCGATTGGTTCGACCAAAAGCCGCACCTTTGAGGGCATGAACGTGCCCGGGTCGGACCTCAAAGGTATCTACCCGGCGATGGATTTCCTGCCCCAGCAGACCCGCCGCGTCATGGGAAAGACCGTTAAAGAGGAAGAGCTTCTCGCCACAGACAAGCACGTCATCGTGATTGGTGGCGGTGATACCGGTTCGGATTGCGTTGGGACCAGTCTTCGTCAGGGGTGCAAATCGCTGGTGAATCTCGAGTTGATGCCAAAGCCCCCGGTGGACCGTATTGCCAACAATCCCTGGCCCCAGTGGTCCTTCGTCTTCCGCACTTCCTCCAGTCACAAAGAAGGTGGCGAGCGGAAATACAGTATCCTGACCAAGTCCTTTGAAGACGATGGCAATGGCAATGTTTGCGCGCTGCACACCGTCGAACTGGAGTGGGGCGAGCCCGATGAAACGGGCCGTCGTCAGATGCAGGAAGTGCCGGGTACGGAGAAGCGCTTGCCCGCTGATTTGGTGCTCTTGGCCATGGGCTTCACCCAGCCCGAGACCGACACCTTCGTGAGCGAACTTGACCTGGAACTGGAGCGTAACCGCTTTGGCCAGGGCATTGCCGCCAATACGAAAGACTTTAAGACCTCGAGAGAGAATTACTTTGTCGCAGGTGACGCCCGACGTGGTCAGTCCCTGGTGGTATGGGCCATCCACGAAGGACGGGAGGCGGCGCGTGCCGTAGACCTATACCTGACCGGCGAGTCCACCTTGCAGGCCCGTGATTCCCATGGTTACGACAGCCTTGCCCGGGAAGGACTCCCCGCGTAGGAGGCTGGTTACCCCTGTTAGTTCAGGCCCGAAGACGCCGCCCGTCGGTTGTTTTCGGGCCTTTTTCATCGGGGCAGCGAAAAAGTCGGCGTGTTTGTCAGCCATCAGGGAACCTTTCACGTTGATCAGGTAATTAAACCAAGGGGTTGTAACATCCTCCCGGTGACATCGGTACAGTAGGCAGACGACTTCTACCGCTGCGGACCGGTGTGTTATGCTCTGAGGAACCCCGTGACTAATAAGGACCAGACTGTTGAAACATTTGCACCTGCTGACACGTGCGCCCCATCGGGCCGATGAATTTACGACTGGCCAGAAACTGGCCCTGGCTTCCGGTATTGCTGGAGCGCTATCAAATTTCTACACCACGAAGGAAACGCCTGTGACCGAGGAAACGACCACCGAAACCGTGTAAGTGGAGCGTGTGGCACAGCCCTTTCCCCGTAGGATTTTTTTCGAGAGGATAATGCTTTGAAACATCTTAGGATTTTGAGTCGTGCGCCCCGTCAGGCGCAGACCGAAGAATTCAGCCTGGCAGCCATTTTTACCCTGTTGTCCGACATCTTATTTGCCGTATCGACGGCGGTAATCGCCAAAGAGAGTTCCGATATTACCGACTTGTCGGGCCTTTTGGGTGGCACGGACACCACGCCCTGACGGTTCGTCGGGCAGTCCCACCATGGAGACGTCGGACCATAGCGTCCTGGCGTGATAGCTTTCGCAGGGCGCCACGCCTGAGGGAGCAAGGAAGGAAGTAATTATGCGACATATGAAATGCCTTTCCAAACGGCCGGAGCGTGCCCAGAGTGCGCTATGTACGAGTATCGGTAGTGACTACCAGGCGCTCCTGTGCTTTATTATTGAAGCCCTGCAAACGGTATTTCCCACCTTTGCGGAATCCAAGACGCCGACACAGACGGAGACCTGAGGGCGTGCTACCGTCGGGATACAGGCCGTTGCGGACCCGTCGCCTCCGTTTTATCAGTCGTGCGCCTCGCCGAGCCCAGGAACTGGCCCCCGAAGTGAAGTTGACGTTCTTGCGTGATCTGCTTGCCATCGGGGAGGAGGCCCCGGCATTGGTCGATGCCCTGACGGTGACCATTCCGCTCTTCGTAAATAAAGATCCCCGAAATCCGGCATCCTGAAAAGGCGGTGTGGATTCAAACTTGTAGCGTCCGCTAAAATATGCTCTAATAAGCGCGGATTGAGGACAACCCGGAGTGATTACATGAAGCACATCAGGCAGATTTCCACCCCTAAGGCGGATGCGTTTATTGATTTTTACAACGCATTGTTTCGCGCGTGGATCGATTTTCGCAATGGAAAAAAAGACGAAGCCCAGAGCGGTTTTTAGTCTTTCCACAAATTATGCAGGTAGTACCGGGGCCTGACGCCCAGCGCGCGGGCTCCGGTTCCTTATGGGCGCCACATCGTCCCGGTTCAGATGGAGATTGGGCACAGCCGTGATTCGAGGGGACCATACCTTTATTCGGGGCACGGAGCAAGACGATGTGGAAGCGTTGTATCAGCTCTATATGTCGGGAGAGATCCGCGCAGGCCTGCTGGATGTGCGACGGGAGCCGCTGCTGCCCACACGCGATGACCTGCGTGACCTGCTAACCCGAAAAGAAATCGCCGATGGCACCTTCTATACCGTAGAAGATTGTGTCGGACACATTGCAGGATTCTGCAGTCTCCGCGGCCACAACGCCGAATCGGGCTTTATCGAGTACATCCTCGAGTTTTCCGATACGGACGACTATGCCTCACCGATGGCCTTGGAAGCCCATGCGTTTTTGCTGGAACGGGCCTTTACCCGGTTGCGGGTGCGCAAGGTGCTGGCCCATGCGGTGTCGGGGGAGCAGGCGCTTACCGCTTTTCTCCAGTCCGTCGGTTTTCATAGTGCCGGTATACAAAGGGAAGTAGTCTTTGCCCAAGGCGATTGGCACCATCTGGAGACCCTTGTGTTGCATTCGGCTGATTTAGCAGTAACGGGGGACTGAGGCACCGATGGCGCTCACGACACAAACCTATATACGCCGTGCGGAGCGCGATGATCTGGATACGGTTGTCGCGTGGATGGAGCACGAAGACTTTCAGCGCTTCCTCTACGGTGATCCCGCGCGTTCTCCCAAGCAGGTGCGCGAGAAGATTGTGGGCATGCTGGGACGCGCCGTAGGGCACACCATGCCGGGCGGTATCTACTTACTGATCGATTCGCCCACGCTGGGTCCCCTGGGCCTGCTTTCCCTGCAGAATATCAGCTGGCGAAATCGCTCGTGCAGCATTGATCTGTATATCGGCAAGGCCGAGCATCGGCGGGGGCTCATCGCCGCCAGCGCCATCTATCAGACCCTCGAATACTGCTTTCACGAGCTCAATCTCCACAGGGTCGCCGCCTATATTTACGCCTTCAATACGGCTTCCTGGCGCATCCTGGAGAAGACCGGTGCCCAACGGGAGCTGGTGCTAAAGGACCATGTAGCGCGGGAAGGTCAGCTCTATGACCTTTACG
>JAUIMA010000635.1 GCA_030432675.1 Candidatus Hydrogenedentota bacterium
GACGGTCATGGCGGGTTTGACTTCGGCGACCGTGCTGACCCTGATTATCATCCCCGTGGTCTACTATATTTTCGGGGGGCGGGATAAAACGGACGTGACGGCGGAGACGGAAGTATCGTGAAGTACTCCCTTCCCGAGTTTGCTCTTCGACGGCCGGTGACGGTCACCATGCTCAGTCTGAGCCTGATACTGCTGGGCGTGATCGCGGCCTATCGCATCCCCCTGGAATTTCTGCCCAGTGTGGAGCCAGCCTTCCTTGGCGTCTCCATTCCCTATCCCGGGGCGACGCCTGCCCAGGTGGAGCAGCAGATCGCCATTCCCGTAGAGGGCGAATTCCGTACCGTGCCCGGCCTGGAAGATATCCGCACCATTTCCAACACCGACGGCCTTTTCGTCAGCATGCTCTTCACCCAGGATACGGACATGGGTATCGCATCGGCGGAAATACGAGACCGTATGGAGCGACTCAAGCTGGTCTTGCCCGATGATATCGATCAGATGTATCTCCAGCGCTTCAGTACCCGCTCCATCCCGGTTATGGCCTTCGGAC
Organism: Candidatus Hydrogenedentota bacterium; assembly: GCA_030432675.1. GTDB lineage: Bacteria > Hydrogenedentota > Hydrogenedentia > Hydrogenedentales > JAEUWI01 > JAEUWI01. The sequence goes on from JAUIMA010000635.1 coordinate 551, forward strand.
TCTTTCGCGAAGGGGACGATGATTCCTTTGTCGATTTGCTGCGACGTAACATGGAGCCCCGTCTGCGCCGTATAGACGGCGTGGCGGATATTGAATTGCGCTCTTCCAGTCCAGAGCGCGAGGTGGTTATCGAGTTTGAGCAGGACCATTTGCGCAATCTGGGGCTGGGGCTCTTCGACGTTATCGTGACCTTGCGGGACAGCAGTCTCAATACTTCCGTCGGAGAATTGAAAGAGGACCAGGCCAAGCACATTGTCCGGGTAGTGGGGGAGTATGACCGGCTGAGCCAGCTCGGTGATCTGGTGGTGACACCCAGCGGTAAGCGCCTGGACGACGTGGCCACCATTCGCTACGCCACCCGGGATGAATCCATGCACGTCTCCCTTGACGGCAAGGGCGGCGCGCTCGTGTTGATTACCAAGGAGTCGGAGGCCAACACGGTTCATACCTGTCGCCGCGTTCGCGAAGAGATGGAGCGCATTCTTGCCACCGAAGATTTTGAGGGCACGGGTCAAAAGATTTTCTTTGACCAGTCCGAATACATCACCAGCGCCCTGGAAAACCTGATGAAGGAAGGCCTCTATGGGGGGGCCATGGCCCTCCTGGTGCTTTTTGTATTCCTCCATCGCCTCTTGCCCACCATCGTGGTGGCCCTCACCATTCCCACCTCACTGGTGGTGGCCCTCGTCTTTATGTTCTTCACCGACATGTCCCTCAATATGATTACCATGGTCTCCATGATTATCGTGGTGGGCATGCTCGTGGATAACGCCATTGTGGTGGTGGAGAATATCATGCGCCACCGCCAGCTGGGTGCCAGTCGGCGGGAAGGCTCCATCCGGGGAGCGCGCGAAGTGGGCCTGGCCATTCTCGCGGCCACTACGACCACCTGGGTGGTCTTCGTGCCCATGTATTACATGGAAACAGGCAGCATGTCCGTGTTCATGCGCCAGTTGGGCTTGCCGCTCATCGTGGCCCTGGCGGGGAGCCTGGCCATTTCCTTGACCGTCGTGCCCTTGGTCATGAGTCGCCTGCGATTGGACGATCACGCGAACCTGTTTCATCGCCTCGGTGCCGGAAATGGCAGCACGGAGGGCCCGACGGGGCTGCTCGGTCTGCTTTCACGGCTCCATCTGGTCGAGCGCATCATTCGCGGCTACGGCATCGCGCTCCGCTGGTCTCTGCAAAATAGACTGGCTACCCTGCTGGTACTTTGCGGGTTGGGTGCCGTCACGATTGCCTTTCCATTTCAGCGGGTCGGCATGCGCGATATGCCCAAGCTCGATACGCGTGAGATCGCCATTGAGGTGCAACTTGATCAGAGTTATGACATGGCGCGGGCCAACCATCTCTTTGATAACCTGGCGAAACAAATCGACAACCGCCGCGATGAGTTGGGCATCAAGAATGTCATGACCTTCTATTCCTACCAGGGCGGTACCTTCAACGTGTATCTCTATACGGAAGACGACGGACCCATCGGGGAGAATCCGCCCTATACCACCGATGAAGTGAAGCAAATCCTTTCCACCGTATTGGGCAAGCGCCTGCCGGGTGCCGAGGTGCTCTACAATGTGACTGATACGGGTTCCTCCGGTACGGGCGGCACGGTGACCATGTACATGTCTGGCGATGACCGGGAGACGCTGGAACGCTATGCCGAGGCCTTCCAGAAGCGGCTTAATCGGCTGCCCCTTATCAGTGATGTGGATACCGATGCGGAGCGTGCGAAAAACGAAATTCAGATTCGTATTGATGAGCCCTTGGCCGAGCAATACGGTATCAGTGCCCAGACCATCGCGGTGACCGCCAATGCCGCCATGCGGGGCGCGCGCCTGCCCTATATGAAACAGGGTATCCGCGAAATCCCCGTGTGGGCCCAGTTCCGGGAAGAAGACCGCAAATCCCGGGAAAACCTGGAGAAAGTTTCCGTCATCGGCACCACGGGACAGCCCGTGCCCATCAGCCGTCTGGCGACCTTTACCAAACGCCAAACGGCCACGACAATTCACCGTTTCAATGGGAAGAACGTCATCAGTGTGACCGCCCAGGCCAACACGGAAGACTACGCGGCTATCCGCAATCAACTGACCGTGGCGATTTCCGATTTTCGTATGCCCATGGGCTACACCATCGATTTCGGCGACTCACTCAAAGAGCTGGGCGAAAACTCCACCAACTTCATCAGTACCCTGCTCATGGCCCTCATCCTCATTTACCTGGTGATGAGTGCCCTCTTTGAATCCGTCTTCTTTCCCATGTCCATCCTTACGACCGTGCCCATGGCCCTGGGTGGTGCCGTGTGGATGCTCTTCCTCACGGGCTCGCAGTTTGATAGCGTGACCCTCATCGGCTGCATCCTCATGGCGGGCGTAATCGTGAATAACGGCATCGTTATCGTTGACCATATCAACATGGTCCGTAAAGGGGACATGAATCGCCTCGACAGTATGGTGAAGGCGGGGGGCGATCGCTTTCGTCCCGTCATGATGACGGCCCTGACGACCATACTTGGGTTGGTTCCCCTGGCCCTGGTCAACACGGGCAGTGCCGCCACCTTTGCCGGACTTGGCCGCGCCCTCATCGGAGGGCTGACGGCGGGCACGCTATTGACCCTGATTGTCGTGCCGGTGTTCTACAGCCTGATCGACGACTTCCAGATCTGGTGCCTGAAATTCCTCGGGATCTTTAAGCGGGTCCCTGCCGAGCCGGTTTCTGAAGGTGCGGGTGAGTAG
>JAUIMA010000636.1 GCA_030432675.1 Candidatus Hydrogenedentota bacterium
CCTCAAGAAGGCGCTCGAAGAATCGGGTCTCTCTGAGGAGCAGATCGAACAGCTCTCCCAAGCGGCTCAGGCGCAGCAGAAAGCATCCGACGCCGCGGGCGCGATGTCCCAAGCGATGGGACAGATGGCTCAGGGCATGCAGAACGGGGACCCCCAGCAAGCCGCGTCCGGATCCGAAGCGATGAACGCGCAGCTCTCGGATCTCGAGAACATGCAACAAGAAGCCCAGTCGCTTGAATCAGCGATGCAACAAGCTCAGCAGCAGCTCGACCAGCTCTCCCAGTGTTCCAACCCGGGCGGGCAACCGGGCGGCGGGCCATCGACGATGGATACTCGACCCGGGTCAGACCATCATGGGTTCTGGCTCGGTGAGCGGCAACGGGGCCCGGGCGGCCAATGCCCTCTGGGTCATCAATGGCGGCAGCGACAGCGGCGTCTCCCAACCCGCCTCGTGGCCCTCCATGGGCTTTTTCCCCAAGCCCCTGATTATCGCGCGCTGGTCTTACTCGCACCCCCAGGCCGATTTCTCCGGCGCGACGGTACGCATGTTTGAAGATGGGGAAGAAAAAACGCTGGTGCAAAACCCCATCAGCAATGGCTTTGGCGACAACACCCTCGTGTGGGAGCCCCAGATCGGCCTTCCCCCACCCGGTGCTGATGTCACCTACCGCATCGAGATTTCCGGCATGCGCATCGGCGGCGTGGTTCAGCCGGTCGCCTACGATGTGATTGCCATCGACATTACGGGCGGCGGTTCCGGTGAAGGTGAAGGTGAAGGTGAAGGTGAAGGTGAAGGTGAAGGTGAAGGTGAAGGTGAAGGCGAGGGCGAGGGCGAGGGCGAGGGCGAGGGCGAGGGCGAGGGCGAGGGCGAGGGCGAAGGCGAAGGCGAAGGCGAAGGCGAAGGCGAGGGCGAAGGCGAGGTCGCTACGCCGGTGGGATGCCTCCAGTCCAAACTGGCCGACGCCGGTTTCCGGCTCAGCGATTGGCTGGGCAACCTGTTGCTCTTGCTCCTGGCCATGGGCACCGCCTACCTTGCCCCTGCACTACGTTAGCTACGGTTGACTGGGTAGGGTTTATCCCGTATTCTTCCTGTTCACATTTGAACAGGAGAATAGACCGTGAAGTTCCTACTGCATACCCTCTGTTTACTGACCATCGCCTGTGGCGCCATCCCTGCCTTCGCGGCAGACACCCATACCTACGACGTGGTCGTTTACGGTGGCACAGCGGGTGGGGCCATTGCCGCCATCGCGGCGGCAGAAGAAGGCCAACGGGTCGCGCTCATCGAGGTGCGTAACCATATTGGCGGCATGACCTCGGGCGGTTTAGGCCGCACGGATTTCGGCGATATGTCGGTCATCGGAGGCCGTTCCCTGGAGTTTTACAAACGCCTGGGCAAATACTACGGCGAAGATGTCTCCTGGTACTTTGAACCCCATCAGGCCGAAAAGCACCTCCGTGCATGGCTGGCAGCCGCCAAGGTGGACCTCTTTTTCGGAAGCCGCCTGAAATCGCTGACGAAAGAGGGCACCCGGATTACATCCATCACCCTCCTCAATGAGTCGACGTTTACGGCGCCCATGTTTATCGACTGCTCCTATGAAGGTGACCTCCTCCCCCACGCCAACATCACGTACACCTGGGGCCGGGAAGGCCAGGAGGTCTATGGCGAATCACTGGCGGGTAAGATTGGCTATAGTGACAAACACCAGTTTGACGTGCCGGTCAACCCCTACGACGAGGACGGCAAACTCTTGCCGCTCATCATGGCCGATGACGGCCTGAAACCCGGTGCCAGCGACCGGAAGATCCAGGCCTATAATTTCCGCTTGTGTCTTTCGAGCGACAAAGACAATCAAGTCCCCTACCCCAAGCCGGACAATTACGATCCCAAGCGCTGGGAAATCCTCCGCCGCTACCTGAAGCAACGCCCCGATCTGACGATTGATGAAATCCTGATCGTCTTCCCCATGCCCAACAACAAGACCGACATCAATAATCGGGGGCCCATCTCCACGGATTTCATCGGCGGCAGCTGGGATTATCCCGAGGCGAGCTATGAAGAGCAGGAGCGCATCTGGCAGGAACACACCGATTACGTCCAGGGCTTTTTCTATTTCATGGCCAACGACCCCGGTGTGCCCGACGCGCTGCAGCAGGAATTCAACCGCTGGGGCCTGGCGAAAGATGAATTCGTCGATACGGACCACTGGCCCCACCAGCTTTATGTGCGGGAAGGGCGGCGCATGATTGGCAGCTATGTCACCATCCAGAAAGACCTTCAGGATGATCGCCGCAAGGAAGACAGCATTGGCATGGCCTCCTACAACTCAGACTCCCACCACGTGCAGCGCTTTGTGGTGGACGAATCACCCCTCTGGGAAAAAGGTACGGCGTCCCTCCTCAATGAGGGGGACATGCAGGTCCCGGTAAAGGCCTATGACATGTCGTATTTTTCCTTCGTGCCCAAGGCCGAAGAGTGCACCAACCTCCTGGTGGGCAGCACCTTTTCCGCTTCCCACGTGGCCTACTCGAGCATGCGGATGGAGCCCCAGTACATGATCATCGGGGAAGCCATCGGCACCGCAGCGGCCATGGCCATTGCGGGCGAGACTTCGGTGCAAGCCATCGATGTGAAGGTCCTGCAACGTAAGCTCTACGAACGGGGCGCCATCCTCCACCGCGAAGACACCACACCCATGCATGGCTGGGCCCGTGACTTGCCCGGTATCGCCTTGGACAACGACGACGTGAAGGTATTCGGTAACTGGCACAGTTCCCGGAATATCGGCCCCTATATCGGCTATGAATATCTCCACGTTACGGACAAAGAAGCCAAGGACTGTCGGGTACGCTATACCCCCACGCTTCCGAAGTCCGGACGTTATGAAGTCCGCCTCTCCTACTCTTCCCACCCCAACCGGGCCAAACGGGCGCGGATCGTCATTCAGACGGCGACGGGCGTCGAAACGGTCTTTGTGGACCAGAGCAAAAAACAGGGAGAACTCAGCCCCTTTGTCTCCCTCGGCACCTTCAGCTTTGAGAAGGGCGACGCGGGCTTTCTGGAGATTCAGGCCACGGAAGACGCGGGTGGCTATGTGGTCGCCGATGCCGTGCAGTGGTTGCCGGTGGAGAAGGAATGAGACCAAGTTGAAAGCACTTCGTGCCACGCGATGCCGAGTAAAACGAGGTTTCGTGTGCGTGGAGGAAAGGAAAACTCTCCCGCCAAAAGACACACCATTCGCGGGCGTCTCAAGCCACGGAGTTAGAGAGACGCC
>JAUIMA010000058.1 GCA_030432675.1 Candidatus Hydrogenedentota bacterium
CTGCGTCCCCGCTTATACTGCCGGACGGGGAACTGTTTTCCTTATCCAGCGTGTTCCGGGTCATGGGCCAGGTGGCGGCACCGTGGGCGGCGGGATACTTTACAAAACTCACGTGCCCATCCATGTAAAGAATGTTCGCTCCACCAGGAAGGTGATTGAACATGAGATTCTGACCCGAGCGGTCAATGTCACCCCAGGCCCCTTCGATACGGGTCAAGTCCCAAATGACGGGGACGGTCGATTGGGCCGCCGCCGAGCCTGCGGGATTATTGATATCGGTAATCATGAAACGCTCGACGCCTTCACGGAGCAACTGCACATCCACATTACCGAAGCCGGTAAGGGATACGGTTCCGCCAGACTGACGCTCCTCGGTGATATCCCCCCAAGTCACACCATCCATCACAGCCTCGGCCATCTCATAATTATTTTCCAGATCTTCCACCCACTCCGGCTTGATGAGCCGGTTAACATAGATGTAGGTAAAACTTACCATCACTGTTCGTGCACCGGTCGAAGCGGGCGTATAACGAATGGTTCCGAAGAAGGGGAACTCGAAACTGGTATAGCCCGCATCCACCCACGTTTGCACTCCGGCAGCCCCCAGGGCCCCTTGATCGATATCCATGAGGAAGGAACCGCCGATGGGATCCGGACCGGGTGTTGCGTCCACTGGTTGGAAGACGCTGGATGGACAGTGGCCAATATTGTGGTCAGTCACATACTCCGGATAGACTTCGAAGCCCGCCGGTCCCATGACCTGTTGCCACATACCTGATTCGCCGAAGGGTTCGTCGTACCAGATATCATGGGGTGGAAACACTTCGCCAGCGGACTCGTTTGCATACATTTTAAGTACGATCCCCCACTGCTTCAGGTTATTCGCACAACTCGCTCGGTTGGCTGCCTCACGGGCGCGGGCAAGTGCGGGCAACAAGATGGCCGCCAGAATGCCAATGATAGCAATTACAACCAACAACTCAATCAGTGTAAAGCCCTTTTTTGAATCAAGACATGTTGGATTCGTCATAACAGTTCAATCCTTTTGGTTAGACAAAGAAATGGACGTACTACGAATTCGTACTGCTTGAATCTGCTGCCGTTATACACCCTCCTTTCGCCGCAAAGAAGGAAAAGCAATCTCACACACCCGCTAACCATTGCCCTCTCAGACACATTTCGCCCGTTAGCGTCTCAGAAATGAAAGCGTACTCCCGCCAACGCATGCAGACCGCACTTAATGACGCGTCGGGAAGGATGAAACTGCCCCTGCCGATGCTCGTGGACAATTATGCGGAACCCCAGACTTTCCGTCTTTGCCCTCGGGGTGTTACTGCATAGCTCACTACCGCTTTACACGTATCCGATGCCGAAAAATCGCTTGCCCTTTCAGCGTTCCACAGCGTGCTGCCGCGCCCTGGAGCGGCAGGATACATCTCGCTGTGCGACGATTTCATCGTAAAGGAAAGCCGTCTTTCTGTCAACAGGTTTTCTGCTACTTTCCTTAACCAACACCCCGCCATGTCACCTATATAGCACACCGCTATCGCGATATGTCCTATACCATAGAAAGAGGCGTGACATTCACGCCCTGCGTCAACGTCACGCCTCCAGATTTTCTGCTGCGACTCTCTAAATCTCTTCAGTCTTGTTGAAGACGTTCCTTCTCCTCGCCCTTGAGGATTTCATGGGCCTCTTGCAGGCGCTCGGGAATAACGGATGCAAAGGGGTGAGTCGCCACCGTGGACTTTATGGCTTCCACATCGACGGCATCGGCCTTCTTTCCCGGAAACCAATGACCGCCGTTGCCCAAGAGGCCGTAACGCATCTTACCGTACTCGACCATGTCAAAGGCTTTCGCAAAATTCCAGAGGCGCAATACCTGATAGAGGTTAACCTCGCCCGGGGTATCTTCCCACTCGGGCAAATCGGCATCCCACTGATTGACCCAATCCTCTCCCAACGTGCTGACGAGCGCGTCACGCAGCCGCGCCTCGATGGGAGCGATGTGTTTCTCCGCCTCGTCGAGGAGGGCCACCGCATCCATATGGATATCGAAATCTTCCGGACGGGAAACACCGCAACTCAGGGTATGGACTTCGGGGCGGGAAAGGCAGAACAAATCGTTGAATACCATGGGGTGCAGGGGCGCACACAGCTCTACCAGCTTTTCACTGGGCTTATAGAGCAAACCTCCCTTGTCATTGGGTGAAATTATGAAAACACCCATGTCACGCTGGGTCGCGGCTTCGACAGCGGGCCAGTTGTTTTGCTGCACGTAATACCAGTGAAGATTAATATGCTCGAACATGTCGGTCTCAATCGTCTCCAGCAAGAGACGGGTAGGACCGTGGGTCGAAAAACCAATATCGCGGATACGTCCCTCTTTCTTCCACTGGAGGGCCGTATCAATGCACTTCTTGGTGTTCTCCAGACATTCATCGGTATTGATGCCATGAAAAGAGAATATATCTACATAGTCCAGGCGAAGGGCGTCCATACAGGTCTCAAAGGTCTCGACAAACTTTCCGACCTCTGCCTCGGGCCCCACCTTCGTTTGCACAATCAATTCGTCCCGCTTGAAGGTCGGCAATATTTTGCCCAGCTGAAATTCGCTGGTACCATAACCTCGGGCCGTCTCGATGTGGTTGACACCCAGTTCCACGGCCCGCTTAATGCACGCCTCCAGATTTTTCTGGTTGTCTTCGGTAATGGTGTCGCGTTCCGAGTCTTTCCAGGATTGCTGATAGCGCATCCCGCCGCAACTTATCACGGGGATTTGAAGTTCTGTCTTTCCGAATCGACGGTACTGCATGGTGTTGTTCCTTACGTTACAAACCCCGCCTGGGGCGCGGTGTATTGAAATTATTTTTCGGTGGTACTCATGGGGCACGTTGCGTCATTGCCCCATTCCGCCATGGAGCCATCATAGACGGCGACATCTTTAAATCCCGCGATACGGTAGGCCACGTAGCCGATGGTCGCATCACGGCCGGTGTTGCAATAGGTCACCACCGGCGTATCGCCTGCCACCCGATTGGCGTTCAGCAAATTCCGAATCACCTCGGGCCCCTTGAAGGTATAGCCCTCCAGATCTACGAAGGTTGGTGCGGGGTGGTTCTCTGCCCCTGTTATATGACCGCCACGTGCAATAAAGTCTTTCTTTGCTTCACCACGGTAGAGGGTATCCGCCCGCAGATCGGCGATAATCCCCTTCTTCGTCCCCTGCATCGTAAGCACATCCTCCCGAGACGCATAGCGTGCTACGCGGGGCTTCAAACTTTCATAGGCCGACGCCTCAACACGTGGCCCGCCGGCCGCCCCCGTTACAATCGGACGGCCCTCAGACCGCCACTTATGCAATCCACCGTCCAACAGATGCACCCTTGGAAAGCCTGCGTATTCCAGTATCCAGAACAACCGGGTAGCCTGTTTTAATTCCGAACTCGTCTCCAACCCGCTGTAGACGACGACTGGAGAAGTGGGATCAATTCGTGCCGCGTAAAAGAGTTCCTTCAGTTCGGACATGGGCTTCAAGAGGCCCACCGTGTTATCGCGGGTTTCTGAAAGCGAGTCCACATCCAGATGAAGTGCACCGGGCAAGTGGCCCTGCATATAGGACTCCAGGTCCCGTGCATCTACGAGTTGAGCCCAAGGCCCCACCTCATCTGTCGATACCAGGACCTGATCGGACGCCGCACTAAGTAAGACCGCCATGCCGAGTAGAAGTGACATTGTGAATTGCTCCCTTAAGACCATGATGAGGTACCCAGCCGATGGATACCAGAACAACTATTCCTCAACCCCTGCCCCCGATGACGCTTCCGGAGGGACATCTTTCTTCTGGGGCCGAAAGCTCTGAACAAGGCCCAGCAAATCGTCGGCCTTAAACGGTTTACTGAGATAGCCGTCAGCGCCACACTCATGCAGTTGGGCCAGACTTCGATCCACTGGTTTCGCGGTAACCATGTAGATTTTTATTCCAGAGATAGCCGCGTTGGATTTAATTCGGCGACAGGTTTCCCAACCATCCATCCCGGGCATGGCAATATCGAGCAGCACCAGCCAGAATTCGCCGCTGACCACTTTTTCGAGGGCCTCTTCTCCGGTGCTGCACTGCTCCGTTTCAAAGCCCTCGCTTTCCAGGCAGCGAGAAATAAAAATACCGATCTCCCGATCATCATCCACACAGAGAACCTTATCCCCCAACTCGCTCAATCCGGGGACACCATGACTCAAGGCGTAGTGAATGCCACTCAGCAACGTGCTTTTTCGAAATCCGCGCCGAACACGGGCGGCCACGAACTCTTCAAACCGCTCGAAGAGCTCATCGTCGTTGGTAAGCAATATCACCGGCACCGTCATCTCCGTGGGATCGCCAAGGATCTCTTCCACCACCACACTGCCCAGGGGCCCCGCCTCTGTATCCACCAACAATACGTCAGGGCTGTATTTCTCCGCGAGGGTGCGCGCCACCGTCGGATAGGCGGCATGAATCACGTCCATCCCTTCGGATAACAGAAGGGTGCGTATCTGGGAGCTCAAAGCACGATCCTGCGTTACCAACTCCACCAATAGATGGGTCTCGGTCGGCAATGGCGGATTCGGCCCCGTACTCTCCCGTCCCGGATTCTGAGACATGCTCAATGGCAATACGAACGTGAATGTAGTCCCTTTACCTTCCTCACTCTCGGCTATAATACGGCTACCATGAAGGCGCATAATATCCTGGGCAATGGCCAGACCGATTCCGGTGCCACCATATTTTCGGGTCGATGAGCCATCATACTGATAGAACCGGGTGAAAATCTTATCAAGCGCTTCCTTGGGTATCCCGATTCCCGTATCGGAGACAGCGACAATAACCTGATCACCTTCAATCCGAATATCGATGTCCACACGGCCACCCGAATCATTAAACTTCACCGCATTCGAAAGCAGGTTATTAAAGACCTGACCGAGCTTTCCTTTGTCCCCTTCCACCAATACGGGCTGATGGTTTGCCTCCAACTCGAGGGCAATGTTGCGGCTGTCCGACACGGGCTTTACGATTTGCATGCTCATGCGGGCACAATCGACCATGTCGAAGGTGTCAAAGACCAGTTCTTCAGCCCCCCGATGAAGTCGGGAGAAATCCAAAAGGTTTTCAATGAGTGTTACCAGCTTTTCGATATTTCGAAGACTGATTCCGAGATACTCTTCCTGCACCTCGTTGACGGGACCCACCTTCCCATTCAGGATCATGTCGGTATAGCCCATAACGGCCACCAGGGGCGTCCGCAATTCATGAGAGACGTTGGAGAGCAAATTGGTCTTCATCTCGTCCAGCGTCTTGAGTTCATCGTTCAGTTCATGCAGACGCTCGCGTGCCAGGGTTACCTCTTCGAGGGAGTGCTGAAGGTTTTCAAGGAGCTGGGCATTTCGGATAGCAATAGCCACGTGGGGCGTCATCTGTTCGGAGATTTCGATCTCATGGCGCCCGAACGCGGCCACCTCCCTGGCACCAAGATTCAGCGTCCCGATAATACGTTCGGTCGCATAGAGCGGCAGGCAGAGGCAACTGTTCACGTCACCGGGAAACTCACTGGCAAAGGGAGAGGCGCTCCCCCGCAGGTCGTCTACACAAAGCACCTTCTTCTCGCGGGCCACCCAGAAAGCGGACTCCGGCCCGTTGTCCCCCCGCCCTTTGTCACCGGGGCGGTAGACCACGGCGGGCTCGGGCCACAGGTGATGAATTTCCCAGGACTCCTCCTCCGAGTTCAGCAGCACTACCTCAGCATAGTCAAAGGTAATGAGCTTCCGCACCTCGACAACGATACTCTCGTATACCCGGCCTGCTTCCAGACTCGAATTGATGGTGTTGGCAATCTGGTTGATCGCAGCAATACGTTCAGAACGTTCGCGGGCCTCCTGTTCCAGCACCACATTCTGAGTGACATCCCGAAAGGTGCCTTCCATCCCGATATAGCTGCCCGACTCGTCAAAGACCCTATTTGCGGAGAGTTCTACGCAAATGGTGCGCTCGTCGTTCCGCTTCATCCAAACCCGAGTCCGCTCCACAAAGCGATGGCGCTCCAGCTCTCCGGTCACCCGGGCGTAGTCCATGCGCTCGAGGAAGATATCGCGTAGCCGCTTCCCTACTACGTCGGACTCGCGCTCGTAACCCAGAATCTCGACACCGGCCGGATTGATGAGCGTAAAGTTGCCGTCTGTATTGGTCTGGCAGATGCCGTCGCGCATCGAGGTGATCAAGCTGCGATATCGTTCTTCTGACTCTTCCAGCTGGTTGATGTTGGCGCGGAGAGCGGTGGCCATCTTATTGAAGGACATGGCCAGTTCTTCAATCTCGTCACCAGTACCAATGATAAGTTTTAGCTCCAGATCACCCTGGCGGATGATCTGAGCGCCCTCATTGAGCAGGGAAACCGGACGAATGATATTGTTGTGCACATTGCGATAGGCGATGATACAAAAGAGTGCGATGATGACACCCGAAAGCACCAGGGTAAGCATGGCCGCCAGGTTGATGGTGCCATACACGTCCGCCGCCGAGCGATACGCCAAGAGATATAAGGTGGTCCCCTCAAAGAGACGGTGGAAGGCCACCACGGCCGGCATGGTTCCGTCATGGCTCGCAAAACTCGACAGGGTCAACGCCCCGAAGTCCCGCGACGGATACTGGGCCAGGTGTCGTGCCAGCACGGGGTCAGCCGCTCCGGTCAACGGCCCCCCCGAATTGTCGGCGTCATGCCGAGCGTACAGTACCCGAAAATCGTCGAGCTCGTCTTTGTAGGCGATCTCAAAACTCTCGACCGGTCCGCCATCGTCGTCGTGGGCATGGTCCAAGGCGAAATGAAGCATTTCATTAACGCCCTGGTACTCACCCAGATAGGCCAGCGGCGCAAACTCCTCTTCCGCAATGACCGGCGCGGTAACCAGGACTTCATACCGGCTTTCGTCGAATCCGGACACCCGGGTCACGAGAAAGTCCGACGGCTCGGTTTGCAGGTCAAGTGGAGGGGGCTCTGCGCCACCTTGGCGGGTTGAGACCAGCACCTTTCCGGCGCGGTCGTATAGCACGAAGTCGGAAGGCTCTTTGGCGGAAGCGAGGGAAGACGCCTGCATACGCTCAAGTACAGGGCGCAATTCGGAGACGGCCGCCGGCAAGTCGCTGACCATCTGTATCAATTCCGGATCGCGGACCGCAAGGGCTACCCGCTGGGTGCGGGCGTTCAGGGTAAGATTGAGACCATCAGCTTTCAGCCGTACCGCTGTTTCCAGATTGATACGTACCGCATTCTTCTGATTCTCACGGGCAAGCACATACCCACTCACCAAGGCGAGGGCCATCGGAATGACCCCCACCCAGAGAATGGACGTTAAAAACTTACGCTCGATACCACTTCGGGACTGTCGATTAATCATTGACCACGCGCACCATCTGCTTGGTTCCAGCGTCCCGATTGCGGCCCGCTAAGGGAACATAACTTCCTGACTCTGGCACGAATACATCAAATCGCGTGGCAATGGACCCGGCTATTCGCTTGCGCGCCCCCGGCCAATCAACTCGCGAACTTTGTCCAGCAGTTGGTCGACACGAAAGGGCTTCGCAAGGTACTCATCGGCACCACAAGAGAAAATGCGCTCAATGTCCTGCTCTTTCGAGAGGCAGGTCACCGCCATAATCGGGATACTTCGTGTGAGTTCATTATCCCGCAGGGCCTTGCACACTTCAAATCCGTTGATCTCTGGCATGAGGAAATCCAGCAAGATCAAATCGGGCCCCATCTGGGCGGCCTTCAATCCTACTTCGGTGGCGTTGCTCACCTTAATCAACTCAAATCCATCGTCTGAAAGAATATTCTCCATCAGAGAAAGGGCGTCGGGATCGTCATCCACGACCATAACACGACGTTGGGAAGGCCCCTTTTCGCGGGGAAACATATCGTATTTTTCACGAAAGCGATCAAGATCATCTTCGAGGATACGATAGTGCCCACCGGGTGTCCGGGACGCTTTGATCAACCCCTGCTTAATCCAGTTCTTAATACTGTGATGGGTAACGTGGCAGATTTTCGCTGCTTCAAACGTCGTATAGGCCTTTTGTTCGCGATCGCTCACATGTGACACTCCTATGATGAATGCGCCCGGCCCGCCATGGTGCGGGATGCAATTCGGTGTACAAAAAGACGCCGGAACGCACAATTCTTACTTTAATGCCCTTCATAGTGATTATATCGCTCGAATTTTCATTCTGTCAACTTAGACATGTCAATAATCGCTATTTTCGCTTTTCCAGTGTGTATTCATCCTGAACGCGATTCGAGGGCAGCGGAACAAAAAAATCATACATTCTTTCCGTCATCCCCCCTGATAACGGCTAGAACATCCCCTGAATCTGCTGGATTAGAGATTGTTCTTCAAGAAGCAGGCCGGACACCAATAGCTTGATGTCGGTGGGGTATAATCCGCTCAATACGCGAAATCCCACCACCCAGAAGCAGACAAGACAAATGTAGGTACCCAATGCCAAGGTCATAAATCGGCCTGCCAGTGAAAAATAGGCCCGGCGCCGTGCCCGGCGGGCCTCCTGCAACAATTCGGCATAGCCTGGCTCCGATACCAACGAAGTACAAACGGTCGCCTCCCGGGGCAGCAGGAGCGCCGGGTACACAACCGCCACCAGCACAATCGCCACCATTAACGACGACCAAAGGCCGACTATCAGCTCGGGCTGACTGTAGATACCGCTCCCCAGGGTGGCCCAGATCAAACAGAGCGCCAGTGCCCCTGCCCAGCACGCTAACAGGCGCAATCCAGTGCGGCTTTGACGGACCGCCCGTGAATTTCGGTCGGTGTGCACAATTCGACTCAGAATAGAGAGCATTACGGCCGCGCTGCCCAGCATGAGCATTCCGAGAAACACAAGCCATACAGAGAGGGTGGCCTCCCCGATTCGTTTTGAGCGGGAGTCTTCACGCTGGGTCTCAAATCGCACGATCTGCGCCATGGCCTCACTCAACTGCCCTTGGAGTGCGCGCAATTCTTCACTGGCGGCGTCTCCATGCTGAGTTTGGAACGCCACCCTAAGATTCAGTGCGTCCTGTTGGAGCTTCAGGCCGACAATCATGACGCTGGTATTCAAAGTCTCCGTAGAATCAAGGGGCGCGCCGATAAGTTTCTTGCCAAACCGCTGCAATTGATAGAGCCAGGTCTCCAGACTCTGCCCCCCCTCCCCATCCATCTCTTCTCGCACACGCTGGAGCACCACATCTTTGAGGGAATAGATTGGAGCACAACAGAGGTCGGCGAGCTTCCGGCGAAGATCGGCATACCAGTAACCATCTTTGGGAAGGCTTTCATGCCAGAGGGGCTGAGGGAAAAGAACCGGATTTCCGCTATCATTGGTTCTGGAAACCAAAGCGACAGCGGTCCGAAAGTCTTCTTCGGAAGTAGAAGAAGCTGCTATCGCCGCCGCCAAGAGATAATCGGGCAGGGCATTCTTGCCCGACTTCAAGCCAGCTTCCCGAAAGATGCGCCGGGCCTCCTTAAACTCGCCCATCTGGAAGAGCTTGCATCCATAAACAATAAGGAGGTCCCCGTCGTCCGGTGCAAGTTCGACCGCCTCGGCGAAGCGTTCCAGGACAATATCCTTTTCTTCGATATAGGCCAGTGCGGCAACGTATCGGGCTGTGGGCACTTCACTGTCACGCCGGTCTCGATTGACCACTTCCCGAAGGATGGCCCGTTGGGAATCATCTTCATGGGAAAGCGCCATTCGAAACTGAGTCTCACTCAGCCCGTAACGGAGGTAGTTCTCCGAGATATAGAGGCTCAAGGTAATACCGACACAGGCCAGGACAGCGAGCCGAAAGGCACGCCGAAAGCGACGGGCACCAATATAGTCACCTCCCACCCCGTAGGGCAGGAGGTGACGGGAAGGCTTGTGCTCCAAATCGCCTATTGGGCTGTCGCTCACCCCTTACCCCCCATGAGGCGACGGGCGATAATCTTTCCTTCTTCTACCCCGGGCTGATCGAAGGTATTCACGTTGTAGAGACGCCCGGCCATCGCCGTTTCGACTTCCAGCATGTACAACAACTGCCCCAGTGTGTGGGCGTTAACCCGCGGCAGAATCGTGCGGATTGCCGGACGCTGACTGGCCTTGAGGGCATCCAGCGTGCCACGCAGCTCGGCGTTCATGAGCTTGTTCATGGTCACACCGCGTAAATAGTCCAGTTCCTTCACATTCTTGAGGGTTTCGGGAATGCGCATGGTCTTTTCGAAGCGCCCGACTTCGAGGGTATTGAAAATCTTGTCGTTGGGCCCTTCGCGGTAAAGCTGAACCTGGGAATGCTGATCCGTGGCGCCGAGTGCCTTAATGGGCGTCTGGCCCGCGTACACTTCTTCCCCATCGAGGCTGAACTTCTTGCCCAGACTCTCGGCCCAGAGCTGGCGGTACCAATCCGCCACATCGCGGAGACCATCCACATAGGGCATCATGACCGACATGACCTTGCCCTTTTTCTTGTCCATCATGAACTGGATGGCCGCGCGCAGATAAGCTGGATTGTCCATCAGACTGGCCTTGGCGCAACGCTTGTCCATGGCGGCACAGCCCTTCATCATCTCGTCAATGTCCATGCCGAGCATGGCCGCCGGGAAGAGCCCCACGGGGGTGAAGACCGAAAAGCGCCCACCCACGTTGAGCGGAATGTCGAAGGTCTCCAGCCCATAGGCCTTGGCTACCGGGTGAAGCAGGCTCTTTGGTGCATCTTTCCCCTGGGGACTGGTCGTCACCACCAGGTGATCTTTGATGGCCTTTTTGCCGAGTTTCTTCTCCAGGATGTCGACCACGATCATGCACTGCGACATGGTCTCTGCCGTGCCGCCAGATTTGGAGATCACGTTGAAGAGCGTCTTCTTGGGATTGCAAAGGCGCAACATAGCCCGGAAGGTAACGGGGTCGATGTTGTCCATCACGAAGAGCCGGGGATTCCCCTTGCGTCCCCGCTTGGTCATGAGGTTGTAGTAGGCGGGATTCAGGGCCGTGTTCAGGGCGGTAATACCGAGGGCGCTGCCACCGATACCCAGCACAACGAGATTGTCGTAGTTGAAAGCGCGGAACTTTTCAGCCGTTTCTTTCACGGCTTTAATGGTGGCCTTGTCTTTGTGGAGATCGTAGAAACCATAGGCCTTGTCCTTGCGCTCTTTCCGCAGGATCTTGTGGATATCGAGCACCTGAGGCTCGATCTCTTTCAGTTCAGCGGGGGTTATCCCGTGTTCTTTCCCTACTGCGGCGGACTTGGCCCGCGAAATATCAATACGAATGTCGGTCTGCATCCCTCAATCCTCGGTTGGTTTCTGGAAGAACTGTTCCATCTTCTCGAATACGGCTTCCCGTTCCCCCTGCACGATGCGCAGGTCAGGAAGGGAGGTTAGAAATACCCGGCCATAGCGTTTGGTAATAATGCGCTGGTCCAGGACGATAATTACTCCCCGGTCGCTCCGACGACGAATGAGGCGACCAAATCCCTGACGGAATTTAATGACGGCCTGCGGCACGGCGTAGCCCATGAACGCATTCCCCGTGCGGGCTTCGATAGCCTCGGAGCGGGCTTGTTGAATGGGCTCTGTGGGCACGCGGAACGGCAGTTTGGGCAGTATAACACACTGTAAAGAATCTCCGGCAACGTCCACGCCCTCCCAGAAGCTGTCGGTGGCGAAAAGCACACTGTTGGCATCGGCCCGAAAGCGATCCAGGAGTTGGGTACGTCCCGCCTCCCCCTGCTTCAAGGGCGTTATCCCGGCGCGGCGCAATTCCTCGGCCAACTGTCGGTAGGTGAAGTCCAGGGCATAAAATGACGTAAACAAGATGAAGGCATGGCCCTTGGATATCTGGAGGGCCCGCCGGATCGCGGTGACCGCATCCTCCAGAAAATCCCGGCTCCCCGGATCGACCATATCCTCCAACAGACACAACATGGCCTGCTCCCGATAGTCGAAGGGCGAGTCGAGGAGCTCCGTGGTGGTACGTCCCGCTTCGACCCGATCCAGGCCCAGGCGCTGAAAGAGATACTCAAACTTCCGCTGAACCGTCAGCGTCGCGGACGTGAGCAGGACGGTGTCCAGGTGCCCATAGACCCATTCGGCCATGGGGGGCCCCACGTCCAGGGGACACCGGGCAATCTTCACCATCTGGTCATTGCGGGCATCCACCTCGATCCAACGGACCGTATTCTTCTTCAGCTCTTCGCTGGTGCCCTCAAGCAACGCATTGGCCATACGCTCCAGGCGCCCGGCGTAGGCCTGTAGCTGGGCCTTCTCCGCCACCAGGGGCGGCTCATCTTCGTTTTCCTTCGGAGGGATGGCCCGCAGCCGACGGTGCAGTTCGTTAATGTCCTGGAGCAGACGGGTCACCCCGTCTACGGCAGGCACGACCCGGTCATTGTGAATCTGCCGGAGCCGTTTGTCATAGAGCACTTCTTCGGTGAGACGCCATTTCACATCCCGCCCGATCTGGCCGCTGCAGATGGAGGCCAACTCCCGAAGGGCCAGGAAGGCGTCTTCCACGGCATTGCGGGACTCCCCCAGTCCCGGCGATATCTTCTCTTCAATAAGCTTCTGAATCCCCTCGAACTTGTCCATGGACAGTTGGGGGCATTCCTTCACCAGCATGGCCTTGATGGTGGGCAGCAAGCCCCGCTCCCGTCCGCGCTCTTGACGCAGGAAACGGCCGAAGGTGGCCTTCGCGCCCAACAAGGTGGCGGAGAGTCCGAAGTATTCCGTGGCGGAATCTTCGATGCTGTGGGCCTCATCAAAGACCACCCGCTTATAGTGGGGTAAGACCGCCTGGGCCGTAAAGTCTCCGGCTTCCTGTTTTATAGCGATATCGGAAAAAAGCATGTGGTGATTCACCACCAGCAGGTCGGCCTTGGCCATTTCCCGCCGGGCCTTCCCCACGAAACAGCGTTTGTTGTCCGGACAGCGCCCCCGGCTGCAACTGTCAGATTCCGAGCAGACCCGCTCCCACACTTCACGACCGGGCATAAAGGGCAAATCGGCGCGGCTACCATCTTCGGTCTTCTCCGCCCATTCGCCAATGGCATTCAGCTGGGCCTTGGTCCCTTCATCATCAAAGAGGCTCGCCTCCGACAGGGCCCGGTCCAGCTTACGCAGGCATAGATAATTCCCCCGCCCCTTGACCAGACAGGCCTCCAACGGCTCATCAATGGCCTTTCGGATGAGGGGCACGTCTTTCTGGACGATTTGCTCTTGGAGATTGATGGTGCGGGTTGAGATGACCACCCGCTCCTTGTTCCGCTTTGCCCAGAGCGCGGCGGGCAAGAGATAGGAAAAGGTCTTCCCCACCCCCGTGGGTGCCTCCACCACCGCCACCTTATTCTGATTGAAGGCCACCGCCGCCGCTTCCATGAGGGCCACCTGCTGGGGACGCACCTCAAAGCCCGGGAGGGTCCGCGCAATAATGCCATTGGGCGCAAACATGGCCCGTAGTTCATCGAGGGCCAACAAATCGAGTTGCTTGGGCAGGAAGGGCTCCACCACCACATAGACCCGCGTCACTTCGTTGTCCACGATAAAGACGCCGTGGCCGTGGGTGCTGTACATGGCCGCCAACTGGACATCGGCCTCGCTGGGCGCCAGTTCGCCCGAGGGGTGGTTGTGAATCACCACATCCCGCACATCGAGGGTCTCAAAGAGGGCCGGCACCGCCGACTCATGGCCCCGGGCACAGACCCGCACTTCCGCCACCCGCCCCTGGGCATCCAGGCTACCGGCAAAGAAGACCTCACGCCCCCCCGTTTCCTCAATCGCTTCCTGCATCCGCAGGGCCGCCGCCGGGGTAATGCGGGTAAGCACGTTCTCTCCGAGGGCGCTCGTCATGTATGTTCCATAGGGTTAGCCGATACGTATTCTGGTTATTGCCACTTGGCGCAGGACTGGAAAGGGGGTATCCTACCCTGTGACGGCAGATCGAACCAAGTATAACGCCCCTGTTGTGACCCATGAAGTCGATCAATCAAACTCGCGCCATTCACCGTGCGACGCTCAGGAGCTTGGACACTCCTGTCCGAGGCACAACGCATGAAGGACTTCAAGCGCATTTAGAGATTGGGTAGTTGTGTCTTCGTTCGACGCAGGTCACGCTTTCTACCTTTCCGTGCGATTCGATAAGTGAAGTGCTCCTTGCCTCGGACAAGAGTGTCCAAGCTCCTCTGGCTTTTCCCTTCCGTGTCATTCCGTGCCTTCCGTGGTAGCCCCCCTACTCACCACCCATCGGCCATTGCGGTCTACCTATATCCCATGCTACGCTTTCCCGCGAACCTTATTGCGGAACCCCATTCCATACGGAGGAGAGACACCCCATGGCCGAATATTTTCCAGGCGTAAAGAAGATTAAATACGAAGGCCCCGATACCAAGAATCCGCTGGCTTTTAAACACTATAAACCCACCCAGAAAATCCTCGGCAAGACCATGGAAGATCACTTCCGTTTTGCCGTGTGTTACTGGCACACCTTCAAGGGCCTGGGCACGGACCCCTTTGGCGGTCCCACCATGATCCGCAGCTACGATGATGCGCCCGATGAGGACACCCAGCGCCGTCAGACCATGGAAGCGGCCTTTGAGTTCTTCCAGAAACTCGGTGTGAACTACTGGTGCTTCCACGACGCGGACATCGCCCCCGAAGGCGAGACCCTGGACGAATCACAGCGCCGCCTCGATGATGTGGCGAAACAGGCGAAGAAACTCCAGAAGGAAACAGGCATCAAACTGCTCTGGGGCACGAGCAACATGTTCTCCCACCGCCGCTTCATGTCCGGTGCGGCGACCAATCCGGACCCCGCGATTTTCGCCTATGCCGGTGCCAAGGTAAAGAAGGCGATGGAAGTCACCAAGTACCTCGGTGGCGAGGGCTATGTGTTCTGGGGCGGCCGGGAAGGCTATGAGACCCTCCTCAACACCGACATGGGCCGGGAACTGGACCACCTGGCACGCTTCCTCCACATGGCGGTGGACTACAAAAAGCAGATTAAGTTCAAGGGCCAGTTCTTCATCGAGCCCAAGCCCAAAGAACCGACCAAACATCAGTATGACTTTGACGCGGCCAGCTGCCACGCCTTCCTCCAGAAATACGGCCTGGACCAGCATCTCAAGTTGAACATCGAAGCCAACCACGCCACCCTCGCCGGCCACTCCTTCCTCCATGAATTGGAATACGCCGCCGCCAACGATCTCTTGGGATCGGTGGATGCCAACCGGGGTGACGAGCTCCTGGGCTGGGATACGGACCAGTTCCCCACCAACCTCTACGATACGACGCTAGCGATGTACAGCATCCTCAAAGCCGGTGGCTTCAAATCGGGTGGACTCAATTTCGACGCCAAGGTGCGGCGTCAATCCATTGACCCGGAAGACCTCTTCCACGCCCACATTGGTGCCATGGATGCCTTCGCCCGGGGCCTGAAAGGGGCGGCGAAGATGATTAAGGACAAAAAGTTCGAAAAAATCATCCAGAAGCGCTACGCCGGTTGGGACACGGCCTTCGGCAAGAAAATCGAGTCGGGTAAGGCCACCCTCGAAGACATGGACGCCTACACCCGCAAGCACGGCGAGCCCGAGCCCAAGAGCGGCCAGCAGGAATTGCTGGAGAACATCCTGAACGAGTACATCGTTTGAAGATAGCGTAGTTTGGAGGCGGTCTGATTACACCCATCAGACCGCCTTTTCTTTTGCGGCCTCCAGCCAGAGCGACATTGACCAAGTACCCCAATGAATATAAAATAGTGTCGTATCTGCTTTTCACGCGCAACCCATTGGATGCAACGTCATGACCTTCAAAAAGCCCTTTTTTCTGCTTGCACTACTCGCACTGGTAGCCGCCGTGGCTACTCAGTTGGTCTTGCGCACGGAAGACGCCCGCGTAAGTGCCGCGCCCGACGAGGAGGCCACGAAAGCGGCTCCGGCGGCCCGCGAAGGCTCGGGCACGAAACACACCCGAACCGAGTCCACCAAAGAGACCGCGACCGTGCGCACCATCACGGAAGACGGCTCCCTGAGTGAGCCGATGACCGTGCCCGCCGTTAATTTGACGGACGCCGAATGGAAAGCCCGCCTCACCAGCGTGCAGCACTATATCCTGCGGGAAAAAGGCACGGAACGGGCAGGCACCGGCTCCCTGTTGAAGAACAAAGAGAAAGGCGTCTATACCTGCGCGGGATGTAAGCTTCCCCTCTTCGCCTCCGACACCAAGTTTGAGTCGGGCACGGGCTGGCCCAGTTTTTACGCCCCCATCGCGAAGGAAAACGTGGCAGAAGAGACCGACACGGCCTATGGCATGGTGCGCACCGAGATACTCTGCGCCCGCTGCGATGGCCACCTCGGCCACGTCTTCAATGATGGCCCCCAGCCCACGGGACTGCGCTATTGCATGAATTCGGCCTCCCTCGAATTCACCGAGGAGGGCAATCTCAAATCCCTGGCAGAAATCCAGCTCGCCTCCAATGATACAAGCGCGCCGAAAAAGAGCCCCTGGTTGCCCCTGCCTGAAGACGATACACCCTTACCCACCACGGGCACTCCCGCCACGGCCATCTTCGGGGGCGGTTGTTTCTGGTGTACCGAAGCAGTCTTTGAGCAACTGGAGGGCGTGAGCGCGGTGGTTTCCGGCTATTCGGGTGGAGATGCCAAGGGGGCCAACTACAAGGCAGTCTGCACCGGAACAACCGGGCACGCGGAGGTTATCGAGATAGCCTATGACCCCGCAAAAATCAGCTATGGCCAACTCATGCGGGTCTTTTTCACGCTCCATGATCCCACCACCCTTAACTATCAGAAACCGGACAGTGGCACCCAATACCGTTCGGCCATTTTCTATCAGAGCGATGCCGAAAAAGCCCTGGCGGAACGCTATATCAAACAGCTCAATGAAACTGGCAAGTTTTCCGATCCTATTGTGACCACCCTCGAACCCCTGGAAAAATTCTATCCCGCCGAGGATTATCACCAGGACTTCGTGAAACATAATCCCCGCCATCCCTACGTGGTGCGCTGGGCCCTCCCCAAGTTGGAGAAGCTCGACAGGATGCTGAAGGCCGACGGCAAAAGCGCCTGATTCCTTTGCCAATCGAATGTAGACGCCGCACGCACCCAACCGGTGCGTGCGGCCTTTCTTATGGGCTCCCGACTACCGCTGCGAGCGGTTCCATTTTCCTGCCCAGTCGCCGATGTGATAGCATGCTGCCCAGGCGCGATAACGATTCTTACAAAGGAGTAATATGTATTTCCCTGGGCGAAGACTATTGGCAGTAGCGGGCATATTGGGGCTGGTGGCAGGCACATCCTGGGCGGATGACGCCTATTTGAAGGACGGCTCAGTACTCAAGGGAACGGTGCAGGAGCTTGCCGAAAATACGCTCCATTTTGACACGACCTTTGGCGGTACACTGACCATACCCTGGGACCAGCTCAAGGGACTCTCTACGGAGGGCACCTACGTGGTCAATCTCTCCAGTGGAGATCGGGTCGTCGGCGTGCTGCATACTACCGACGACCAGCAGTCTGTCCACGCCACGGCGTTGGGCGAAGTGTTGATCCCCCTCGCGGATGTGAACGGCATCTGGCCCGAGGGGCAGACTCCGGCGGTAGACACGGCGGTGAAAGACGAAGCCGTGAAGGCCATGCAAGAAGACTATGAGAGTCAGATTGCCGCATTGGAAGAAACACAGCGGCTGACGCTCAAGGAACTCTGGTCGGGGCGCGCCGAGTTGGGTGTGAATGGTCAATCGGGCAATAAAGAACGCATCGATGTGCGGCTCGGCATCGACATCAATCGCACCACGGAGAAAGAACGACTCAACCTCTACCTCAAAGGGCAATACGCCGAAACCAACAGCGAAAAGTCCGCCAACGAAGTCATGGGCGGCGCCCGCCTGGAAGTGGACTTCACCGAGCGGACCTATGTCTATGGCAAAGTGGATCTCGAATACGATGAATTTGAAGACCTGGACCTGCGGGCCACGTTGACGG
>JAUIMA010000637.1 GCA_030432675.1 Candidatus Hydrogenedentota bacterium
CTTGAAATCCCGGTGGGTCAGGGAAAAATTATATTGGGCCAGGAAGGGCTGCCCGGCTTTCCGCTGCCGCCAGTCCGTGCCGTCAAAGGGCTTCTCGTCGGGCGTAAAGTTCCAGTCTGTCTTGCCGCCCCGTTCCCAGTCGGTGCCCCGGCCATTCGTCACGAAATAGCCTGCGTCCCGAAAGTAGGACGTAATCACCTTCACCGGTTCGGGCAGGCGGTAATTGTCGTCGCGGTGGCTTCG
This sequence comes from Candidatus Hydrogenedentota bacterium, assembly GCA_030432675.1. Classification (GTDB taxonomy): domain Bacteria; phylum Hydrogenedentota; class Hydrogenedentia; order Hydrogenedentales; family JAEUWI01; genus JAEUWI01. The sequence goes on from JAUIMA010000637.1 coordinate 244, forward strand.
GTGATTGTGGACGCCGATGCTGGTTTGGTACATGCCGGTCATGAAGGCGGATCGTGCGGGGGAACAGACGGGGCACGAGGCGAAGGCAGCGTCATAGCGGGTACCCTGCGCCGCGAGCCGGTCGAGGTTGGGCGTTTGCACCAGCGAATTGCCGTAGCAGCCGATGTCGGGCGAGATATCTTCTGAGATGAGCCAAAGGATATTAGGACGTGGGGTAGCGTTAGCGTGTCGGCCCGCCGCGAAGGCCAGGGCACCGACACTGGCCACCAGAAAACTTCTTCTTCTCATGGGTTGCTCCCGTACGTGTTGGCGTGAAGGTCTACTATAGCGACGGCGAGGCAATCACTCAAGATTGGGGACCTACGATCAGGGCTCTGCGAATTTGATGGAAGACCATCAGGCCATTCGAGGGTCAAGGCACCCGAACGTGTGTGACACGATCGGGTGGCACCCTTGGCGTGTCCTTGCCGGACACGGGTGGTCTGAATTGGAATTGAGGGTGAAAAATAACGATAAAAAGGATCGCGCCTGTATCACCTTGCACCGCCCACGGTTCCTCGACAATACTCAAGGGTACCCAACGCAAACGAACCGGAAAGACTATTCATGATTCGACCTTTCGCTATCGCCCTGGCCGCCCTGCTGCTCCATAGCACCCAGGCGGCAGAGCAGCCCAATATTCTCTTTCTCTTCGCCGATGACATGACCTATGAAGCGGTCCGCGCATTGGGCAACGAGGAGATCGAGACGCCCAACCTGGACCGACTCGTGGCCCAGGGCACGTCGTTCACCCATGCCTATAACCAGGGCGGCTGGCACGGCGCGGTCTGTGTGGCCAGCCGGACCATGCTGAATACGGGCCGCTTCCTCTGGCACGCCCGGGACCGGGAAGCCCATCTCAAGGAAGAAACGGCGGGGCGCCAGTTCTGGTCCCAGGTTCTCCACGATGGCGGCTACGACACCTACATGTCGGGCAAGTGGCACGTGAAGGGTATCGACCCTGTCGATATCTTCGACCACGTCCGCCATGTGCGCGGCGGGATGCCCCGGGATAATTATGGCACGACCAAGGTGGGCTACAATCGCCCGCTCGAAGGCCAGCCCGATACATGGAAACCGTGGGACACGGCGCAGGGGGGCTTCTGGGCCGGAGGTAAGCACTGGAGTGAAGTACTCGGTGACGACGGCGTGGATTTCCTGGGCCAGGCCGCCACGTCGGACAAGCCTTTTTTCATGTACCTCGCCTTCAACGCGCCCCACGACCCCCGGCAATCTCCCAAAGCGTTCGTAGATCGTTATCCCCTCGAGGGGATTTCCGTGCCCGACGATTTCATTCCCCGCCATCCCCATGACAAGGCCATGGGCTGTGGCCCCGGACTCCGTGACGAAGACCTCGCCCCCTTCCCCCGCACGCCCCACGCCGTGAAAGTGCACCGCCAGGAATACTACGCCATCATCACCCACATGGATGCCCAGATTGGCCGCATCCTCGATGCCTTGGAGCGCACCGGCCAGGCAAAGAATACCCGCATCATTTTCACGGCGGACCATGGCCTTGCTGCCGGGCACCATGGCCTGCTGGGCAAACAGAATATGTATGACCACAGCGTGCGGGTTCCCCTTATCCTCGCGGGCCCGGGCATTGCCGCAGGAAAACAGATTGACGCGCCGGTGTATTTGCAGGACGTCATGCCAACAACCCTGGAGTGGGCCGGTGTGGAAGGTCCCGAACCGGTGGCATTCAAGAGCCTGAACCCGCTCCTTCAGGGCGAGCGCGCCACTTCCTATGAGGCCATTTATGGGGCCTACATGATGCGCCAGCGTATGGTCACGCAGGGCGACTTTAAATTGCTTTACTACCCCGAAACCAATACGACCCTGCTCTTCCATCTGAAGACCGATCCCCTGGAAATGAATAATCTTTCCGACCAAGGGCAATACGCGGCACAAAAGAAGACCCTGTGGACGGCCCTGCGCAATCTACAGGGCACAATGGGTGACCCGTTGGAACTCCCTGAACTCCCCTGACCCTCCCCCAGAAAGGAAACGTCCCCATGCGCTTCGTGACCGCCGTCTTATTAAGTTGCACCCTGCTCCCCTCCATTTCCCCGGCGGTCCAGTTGAAAGAGTTGGATAGTGACGTCCACTATGACGAGGCCAGCGTTCCCCACTATGACCTGCCTGAAATTCTCACCACCGTGGAGGGGGAGCTGGTATCCACGGCAGAAGCATGGCGCACCATACGCCGCCCGCAAATCATGTCCCTCTTCAGCAATCTTGTCTACGGCAAGGTTCCGACGCCTGCACAGCCCATCTCCGTCTCCTTTACGGTGAAAGAGACCGACTCCGATTTCATGGGGGGCAAGGCCACGCGGAAAGATGTGGTCATCACCATCGCCAATCCCGAGCGCAGCATGGAGATGGTGGTAATCGTTTATGTTCCCAATGCGGCCACGGGGCCGGTTCCGGCCATCATGAAACACAGCTTCAACAACACCAAGTCACCCGACTTTAAGGTCCACCGCACGGAACCCGAGCGTCTGAGAAACGGTTGGCCCCTCGGACAAATCCTGGACCGGGGCTTTGGCTTCGTCGCGGTCTATCATGAAGATCTTGTGAAACACAATGAGGTGAGCTTCGAAAACAGCATCCACCGTCTCTTCTACCCCGAGGGCCAGAGCTTCCCCAAAGCCCACGAGTGGGGCGTCCTGTCAGCCGTGGCCTGGGGGGCCATGCGCGCCATGGACTATCTGGAAACCGACGACGACATTGACCACACACGGGTGGCCATCATGGGGCATAGTAAAATGGGCAAGGCCACACTATGGACCGCCGCCCAGGATGAGCGCTTCGCGCTGGCGATATCGGCCCAATCCGGCTGTGCCGGAGCCGCCCTGTGGCGTCGTGAGTCGGGAGAGACCCTCGAGAAAATGGTGACCCGTTTCCCCTACTGGCTCTGCCGTAACGCGTGGAAATTCGTGGGCCAGGAAGACGATCTGCCGGTAGACCAAC
>JAUIMA010000638.1 GCA_030432675.1 Candidatus Hydrogenedentota bacterium
GTAGTTCCCGGTGACCCGACTGCCGGTCTTCTTCGATCAACTCCGTACCGGTAATGTCACTGGGCATAAGGTCGGGCGTAAACTGGACCCGCTTAAAGTCCAGGTGCATAATCTGGGCCACGCTCCGAATGAGGAGCGTCTTCGCCAGACCCGGGGGCCCCGTAATGAGGCCGTGAGAGCCGGAAAGGAGGACCCGGGCCAGGGAATCCACCACGGCCTCCTGCCCCACGATGACTTTGCGGAGTTCGGCCATCATCCGTGGCATCCCTTCCCGCAAGGTGGCCAGGGTCTGTTCCTCGAAGGGCTTATCCGTTGTTTCCGCCGGTGCTTCCATATCCATTCCTTCTGGCTGGTCGTTCATCCCGATTCCCTAGTGGGTCATGGCGTAAACGACAATATTAATCCCCATGGGATAGGCTTTCTTTACGGAGAATTTCTGAAAATACTCAGGACTCTGCCCTTCCCGCTCCCACCCGTCACCTAAATCGGTGTTATGGCAGATGACGGCCATGAGACGGCCCTCTTTATCATTAACGCCCCAGATGTGGGGTGTGTCGGTGCCCGGTTCCCAGGGGCGTTCGTAGGTCAGCCCCCGACCAAGGTAGTTGTCCAATGCGGGCACCTGGGGCACTTCGTCCAAATCAAAGACAATGTGATAGATGGGGTGATCGAGGGGAATCTCAAACCGGGGATATTCGTCGGGCGGCAGGACCCGGTCGAATTCGTAATTCCAGTTGGCCCACTCTTCCTCGCCCCAGAAATCATCCACCATGAGAAAACCGCCGCGAAGCAGGTAGTTGCGCAGCCCTTCCACCTCCCCGGGGGAAAGCATGATAGAGCCCACTTCAATCATGTAGATAAAGGGATAGTGACGCAAGGCGGGATCATCGAGCCGCACGATGTCATGTCGGATACTGCCGTCGGGATAGCGATTTACCTCGATACTCGTGAGCTGGGAAAGACGTAGTGAGAAATTGTAGTCCGACTCGGGAAAATCGGTACGCCATTTCCCCCAGCCCCGACGCCTGCTGGTAAAGCTGTCATACTGAATGCGGCAAAACGTAAAGCAATTGGTGGGAAAGGGCCCGACTCCGGCCCGTTCCGCCCCCTCGGAATAGGGATTTCGGGGACCCTGCCCCCAAAGGAGCGTGGGCGAACCCACGAGGAAAACCAGCACCAGAACCAGGCTCATCACACTACGACGCATCGGGGACCGCCTCCTCGGGGTGTTTGTGAAGGGAAAGAAGGAGCAACTGAGCTGCCCGATATTCGGGATAGGCTTCCAAGACTTCCAGAATGGTACGCCGGGCTTCGTCCCGTCGGGCAAGGGATAACAGGGTCTCAGCCGAGGCGACGCGATAGGCGGCAGCATTGGCTTCATCTTGCCGGGCCAGGAGCGTCAAGGTTTCGAGGAGGGCTTCCTGCTGCCCGAGGGCCTCTTGTGCCTTCCGGCGGCAGGCATACAGGCTCAGGTCAAAGGGGTCAATGCCAATGCACCAATCCACGAGGCTTAAGACCTGCTCCCAGTCCTCCACTTCCATCCAGTGTTCCAGCAGGGCCCGTGGCTCATCGAAGGCAGTCGCGTCGTAACGACACAAATCCGCCACCGCATTCGCCCAGGCCTCGGTGTCCCCCGATTCGTGATGGAGCGCTACCAACTGACGGTATGGGTTCATGGTATCGGGGAAGGCCGGAAAAAGGGTGGTCGCTTCTTCAAAATGTGCAATGGCCTCATCGGGCTTACCTGCCGCTGCCGCCTCTTCTCCTGCTTCCATAACCGCAAAAAAGGAGGGTGTCTTAATCTTCTGTAGAAGAAATGAGGGCGTTTCCTTCCGGTGGAGGAATCGCAGGGGACGGCAGGCTGTTTTCAAGTGGGTCGCAAAGCGTGCGTCCAATTCAGAAACATCTTCCCCGGCCGCTTCCGTCAGCGCCTTCGTTACATCGTCCCCCCGCCCCATGGCGTCCAACGAGGAGAGGAGCGCGGCCATGCCAAAGGCATCCACATAGGCCTCGACGAATTCCCCGGCCAGAAAATAGCCGAAGATAAGATGGGTGGACGTTTCCGGGCGAATAAAGTAGCCTTCCAAATCCTCGACGCCCGGCCATGCGCCCTCCTCCAGAAGTTCATTGAAATCGGGAAGCAGCGGCTGCCCCCAGGCGGGATCCCGTTGTCCCTCTTCGTAGACGGAGATGCCTTCCGAAAGCCAACGGGGAATGCGATTGTTGGTTTTCTGCAGGGTGATGACATGGACGAACTCGTGCCACAACACGGCACGCCAGTTCATGGACCGGGGTGGCCGTGCCCGGGGCGAATCGAGGGTCACCAGATTGCCAAAGCAAATGCCGAGGTGCCCGGGATTGCCCGGCAGCCCGACGGAGCGCACCATGAATTCATCGTGATCATCAAATATCTGTACATGTACCGGCTTCTGAATCACCACCTTGTAGCGCTCTTCGTAGTGCCCGATGGCTTCATCGAGGAGCGCATTCAACGCCTTACCCATGACCTCCGATTCGGTCTCTGGAAGGCGAATTTCAAAGGCCGACGTGGTCAGCGTATCGAAGACGGCCATGCTGTCGAGCACTTCGAGCATGTTATAAATCTGAACGTTGAAACGGTCTTTCTCGAAGGCCTCTTCGAGTATTTCACGTCCGGCGGCGTCTTCCCCGATGCGCAGGAGGTTGAGTCCCAGGGCCGACTGAATCGCCACATTATCGGGCTCGACGGCCACGCCGGTGCGCAACAATTCCACCGCCTCCTCAAAGCGATAGTGGCGCGCGGCCACTTCTCCCACGATGTGGAATCCATCTCCCCGCATGGGATCCAGTTCACTCAAGCGGGTCAGGGTCGCCGCGTGTTTTTCCGCATCGTCCTCAAGGAACGCAAGGGCCGCCCGGTAGGCCAGGCCTTCGCGGTGGGTAGGATTTATCGAGAGCAAATCATCCAGCAGGCGGACCACGGTTTCCCGGTCGTCGGCTGCGAGACTCCGTGCCACGACCATGCATTGCAATCGCGGGTGGTGGGGATTAAGCGCTTCCAACTGTTCGCGCACCGCTTCGAATCGGGGGTCGCCCGCCTTCCAATAGGTTTCGGCCAATCCGACCAGGGCATCCTGTCGCGTATCGTCCAGCGCGAGGGCAGCCAGGAAATACTCTTCGGCGATGTCGTAGCCGTAACTCGCCAGCGCCAGCTCCCCCGCCTCGACAAAACCGGGGATATAGTCCGGGTGTCGGGCCAGTAGACGCTGTTGGTA
>JAUIMA010000059.1 GCA_030432675.1 Candidatus Hydrogenedentota bacterium
TGGTCGGAGTAATCGTAGAAGCGCTCTTTAACGACTCGGATATTGGGCTGCATCACGATAATCTTGCCACCGGGCTTTAAGACCCGATGACACTCTGCGAGACAACGGTAAAGATAGTCGCGGTCGGGGAGGTGCTCAAAGACGTTGCTGACCACAATGCGATCGACGTGGTCGGAATCCAGCGTCTGGAGCCCGTCTACCAATTCGGCGACGATGCAGGTGACCGAGGGATCTGCACAGGTGGTCACATCCGGATTGTGATCAATCGCGTATCTCTTCGCAGACGGGATATTGTTGATAAACTCGCAGGCCCCTGCCCCCAGATCGAGCGTAACGCTGTCTTCGGGGATATACTTCGAAAACCAGTGGGTGCACAATACCTGCCACAACTCAATGCGGCCGCCCATTTCCTCTTCCCCGAAACGGGTGCGGTAGATCTGTTTATCAATGGTCAAGTCGAGTTCATCCATGATGCCGGATTCACACCGCATTGGCGCTTGCCCGTCATTTTCCGTGGTGCTCATTATACCCTTCGCGACCTCAAAACGACAGGGGGTTGACCGTCCCCTCACAGGTAACGCACTATAGACACGAAAACACACCTGTCCTCCCAACCCTGGATTCATTCCCCGATGAAATCACTGCTTCAATCACTCCTGAATCCGGCCCATCCCCTGCGCAGTGGCGTCCTCTTCTGGTGTTCTTTCTCCCTGATTGGCGTCGTAATTCAAGGGGTCCGGTGGGATGAAAACTACGAGTTCGCCCAGGTCCTTCTCGGTCAGGTGCCCTTTCCAGAAGACCATCCTCTCCACCAGTATGTCTGGCGACTCTTCAGCATCCAACACATCAGCCTGGCAGGCCTGATGATCTTCGTCAAGGACCCCCTCTGGGTCAATGGATTTCGAAACGTGCTCTTTCTCCTTTCCAGCACGGTGCCCGTTTATCTTTGGGGTACGTCCCTCTCACGCCGTCCCCTGATTGGCCACGTAGCCGTCGTTTTGATCCTGATGGAAATCCACGTTCCGTTCCTGAGCTCCTATCCGATCCACGTGTGGCCCGGTGTGTTTTCCAATGGGCCCGTGGGTCTGGGCTATATGCTCCTTTCCGCCTGGGCGCTGGCCACAGGACGGCACCGTCTGGCGGGAGGGCTCATCGGATTTGCGCCCCTCGTACACCTGGGACAATTTCCCCCGCTGCTCGCCATGACCGTACTCTATCTGGGGTGGCTGGCGATTAAGAAGCATCATCCGGAAGCAAAGCGCCTGGTGCTTGCCTCGCTCCCCGGCGTCACGATGACCATTCTCTTGGGGCTCATTTTGCGGGCCTATTCGACCCCACCACCGACGGATGGCGCTTACTTCACCGCCGCAGAACCCATGCGAATCTGGCATCATTTCATGGCCCATTTCGCGAGCCACCGCGCCATCCCCTACACCATCGGGCACATCCTCCTCGCGGGTTCCCTGCTCTTCGGCGTTCAACTGCTTTGGCTCCAGCGCAGGGAGAAGAGGACGGCATCAACGGGGAGTCCGCCCTTGAGCGACCCCACGACGGCCTGGGCGATCATCTATCTCGCTATCGCCAGCCTGACTGTGTGGATCATCATGGCCATACACTATGCAGCCGGGTCCGACGTGCCCTTCCTTTTCGCCGCCTGGCTCCCCTACCGCCTCATGAACCACGTGGGCCCCCTCTTGATTCCCCTGCTTCTCGCGGTGACCTTGCGGCGCAGCACTTCCGAAGCCCCCGTGTGGCTTCCTCTGCTATTACTGGCTACCCTGCTCGGGCCCTTATTACAACTGGTTTCCGTCGAATTGGCGACCCGCTACATCACCGAGGGGGACTACCTGTTTTTTCTGCTCTTTGGTCTTGCAAGCAGTGTCCTCACCAGGACCTCGACAGACGGATCGCCTCCCTGGGGCCTTCGTGCCAGTGTCCTCCTCAGCATGGTGCTGCTGGCCTGTTTTCATCAGTTCGGAGCGGCGTGTATGGCCCTCGGATGGATCACCGGCCTCCTCCCGACTCCACCGCGCCCCACGGCTCGGGAACTCCGGGGCCTGGCGACTTGTCTCGTTGCGGTACTCCTCATCGTGTTACTGACGAAGCATGGGGAGCGGAGCAAACACCTTTTTGTGGAACCCATTTTCCAACAGGTCGCCCAGTACCTCGAAGAGGCCGGGGAAGATGACGCGATGGTGCTCACCCCCTACCAACAGATTGGCACCCAGATGAAAACCGGCCACCCGATCATGGCCGATATGGCCACCCAGTTTTATGGAATGTATGTGCCCCCAATTGCCCCCTCTGTAGCCGCCATCTTTCAGGATTTCTATGGCCTCCAATTTGACCCGAACGCTCCTGCCTCCCAGGCCGATCTTCCGTGGTATGGGGTGTGGCCTGCCAAATCCCTGAAGGAGTGGCAGCATCTTTCCGTCAAATACGAGCTCCACTATGTGCTCGCACCGGACTTCATGGACCTGCCCCTCGAGAAGGTCGTCGATGGCAACGGAAACAATCTCTATAAAATCCCACTCTCCCAATAAAAACGCGGCGAGGGTTCCCAGAGGGGGAGCCACTCGCCGCGTCGTATTGGAATCAACGGGATCTAGAACGTAACTTTCAACGACTTGATTTCATAGGGCGTGAAATAGAGGGGCACTTCATTGCCCTTAAACTTCACCGCTTCATCATTTTCTTCCATCATGTCGCACAAGCTCACCGATTTGGGGGCCTTGGCGAAGGTCAACGTCACATCACCCCGCTGTCCGTAACCTTCAAAGAGCCGCACGATGAGCGCATCGGAGTCTTCGTGCTTCTTCACCGTATCCAGCAGCACGTGCTCGGCATCGACGCTGGCGAAAGAACCCACCTTGGCGTCGCCTTTGCCTTCCATGGCCATGGCCACTAAGGGCACATTCAATTCGTAGCCCTGTTGCACCGTGCCATTCCGCCAATCCCCGCCGTGGGGATAGAGGGAATAAACCATCTCGTGTTCCCCTTCGTCGGCGTGCTCATCGGGGTGGACCGGGGCACGCAAGAGGGAAAGGCGCATGGTGTTTTCTTTGATGTCGTAGCTGTATTTACAGTCATTTAGGAGACTCACACCATAGTCGCCTTCGGACAGGTCGGCCCAATGGTGGCCGGTGACTTCAAAGCGCGCACGCTCATGCTCACGGCTCTCGTGGGTCGCCCGCTCGATGGTGCCATACTGGATGTCATAGGTGGCGCGGTGACTCAGCACATCGACGGGGAAGGCCACTTTCATGAGAACCCGTTTCTCGTGCCAATCCACGTGGGTATGCACATCCACCCGGGGAGAATGAGCGGCCAGGGTGATGTCCTGGGTGATAACACTCTTCTCGGTGCGGCGGACCACACGCACCACGGCGCGCACGGGTCCGGACTCGACAATCTCGATGGATTCGGCCTTACCCGGTGCCCATTGCTGCTCTTCATCGAAGTTGTGGTCCATTTCCCACGCATCGTGGTCAAAGGGACGGTCGTCGAAGAGCTGGATGACGTTGCCTTTTTCGCCCTTCGGCAATATTTCCCGGCCTTCAATTTTGTCGAAGACACTGGAAAAGGCGCCGTTGGCGTCGAGGCGCACCCGGAGATAGTCATTTTCCAGGAGCTTGTCGGTAACGTGGAAGGGCGCGCCGTATTCGGGCTCCGCCACACCCGCGACCACGTGATACACCGCGTGGCCCAGGGGGGGCACATTCTCTGCCACGAAAAGCAGGGTATCTTTGCCAATCTTCTGGCTGGGCACCACACTGCCATCGGGAGCCACCACGTGAAAGTCGCCTTTGGGCAGGGGCACGGCCACTTCGACCACATCACTGCGCACCCAGGAAAGGGTATTAAAGACCACCACGGGATTACCGGGTCCGCTGGTATCGATGCCCTCACCCAGCTCGATCAGGGCGTTACCCAGCACGTTGAGGACCTGCTCCTGGATTTCGGCGTAGTCTTTTTCTGCCTGGGTATACACCTCGGTGATAGAGGAACCGGGGAGAATGTCATGGAACTGGTGGGTCAACAGGGTGCGCCACACGCCCCAGAAGGCGTCGGTGTCATAGGTGCCGCCCGCAAGATGGGCGATGGCGGAAAGCATCTCCGCGTCGTGAAGGTCGATTTCGATCTTACGGTTGAACCACTTCGTCCGCGCCTGGGTAATCTGACAGGCCCGGTGCAGCTCCAGGTAGAGCTCGTCGTTATACACCGGCAAGGCCTCATCGGGGCACTGTTCCTTCATCCGATCGAGGCTGTCCTGGGTGCGACCAAATTCACACTTGGGCACGCCGATGATGTTCTTCATCCGCTTACCATGTTCCATCATTTCCGGCGTAGGACCACCGCCGCCGTCGCCCCAACCGAAGGGGAAAGGTACTTCTTCGACCTTATCCTTTTGCTTGAATTTGTTCCACTGGGCGATGAGTTCTTCCGGCACCGGGTTGCCGTTATAGTTCATGGGCGGCATGACAGCGCGAATGCGCGTGCCATCGATTCCCTGCCATTGGAAAAGGCTGTAAGGGAACTTGGTGAAGGTGCTCCAGTCGATCTTCGTGGTGACGAACGTGTCGATCTGGCATTGCTTCAGGATCTGGGGCAGCGACCAGGGATAGCCGAAGGCATCGGGCAGCCACGCGGTGCGGGAGCGCATGCCGAATTCTTTTTCGAAGAACCGGTTGCCGTACAGAAATTGACGGACCAGGGACTCGCCACTGGGCATGTTGCTATCTTGCTCAATCCAGGGGGCACCACAGGGTTCCCAGCGTCCTTCTTTCACCCGCTTTTTGATGCCTTTCCAGACTTCGGGGAAGTGCTCCTTTACATACATGTAGAGCTCAGGCTGGCTGCAGGAGAAGTGGTATTCCGGATAACGCTCCATGAGACGCAGCACGGTGGAGAAGGTACGTCCCACCTTGCGGCGGGTTTCGCGGAGGGGCCAGAGCCAGGCGGTATCGATGTGGGAATGGCCCACAAGCGCCAGGGTGCCCATGCCGTAGCTATGCTCAAACCGCTTCAATTCTTTCTTCAGATAGCGACTCGCCTTGGCACACGACGCATAGTAGGCTTCCGTGCCTACTTGCTGGAGGTCGACCATTCGCACGGCCTTGGAAAGGACGTCGAAGAGTTGACGGGCGGGCGCGAAATTGGTGTCGAGCTCTTTATAAACCTTGAGTGGCACCATGATATCCCAATAGACATCCCACGCTTCCGTGTTGAGGATAGCCATATCGGCGTACTCGAAGTGGTGCACGATATCGATGCGGGTGCTGGGCACGCCTTCAATCGCGATTTCGAATTTCTCGCCACCCTTGGCCTTTTCCGTCAGGACCAGCTCATCGTGAAACTTGTCGAGGCCGCAGAAGGGCTTGCCGTCTACGAAGGCCATACCTTCACCGGCCGCAGAGAGGAAGGGCACACCCAGGGTAAAATGACCACCGGAAGGACGAATGAGGGCCACCACGCGCTGGCCTTTGAATTCGGTGGGCACCGTCATGGTCATGCGGAACCAGGTGGTCTGATCGTAGCCACCCCAGGCATCGCCCACCGCAAAAGGCTTCCAACCCGATTCGGGCATCCGTTCCGGGCCAAGTCCCTGACCGGTAATCGTATGTTCCAGCGGGCCGATGGGCTGGCGATAGCTGTAAATGGTTGCCTGAATTTCTTCCAGACGCCGGTCAATCTGTTGGCACTCTATCGTGCGCTCGGCATCAAAATTGGCCATGGTTGAAGACTTCCTTTCCTACAAATAAACAGGGATTACCGCACGGTGACGGGGAGGATTTGAGCAACCTGCGCGACCGCTCACGGACCATGTGGTGCGCAGGATAAGCGCGTATTATACGGAGACCATGGCGGGGAATAGAAGTTTTATGACCGACAGGAATTTGCGCTCCCTCAGTCCCCGCCACGGCACAACGACCAAGAGGATATCTACAACCGAGCGCCGCGCAAAAAAGGCCGGGTGCCCTTCCCGATGGGAGGGGCACCCGGCCCGAAAGTACGGTGGTCTCGATTTATTGCATCGTGGCTTCGGTGCCATCCACAACCAGCTTCGAGCCGTCATAGGTGCCACTGTATTCCTGGCCCAACACGGAAACGGAGAAGACTTCGCCTTCCAGGGTGTATTCCGCTTCGGTGCCGTCGGGTGCGAACGCCGCGAGAGGTCCGCCCTTCAGGAAAACCTTGTTGCCTTCCTTAAACTCGAGATTGATGCCGTCATATTCCCACTTGGTGCCGACCAGCCCACCGGCGGGGGCTGCTTCTTCGGTCTTCATCTCTTCTGCCGGGGTCGCATCGCCTTCGGTCGCTTCGGCAACCGTCTCTACGACGGCTTCCACGGCCTCTTCTGCCGCATCTTCTTCGGCAGCCCTGCGGGAAGTGCCGCTGCCTTCTTCCATATCGTCGGCCGCCGCACTGCTCGCTGCAGGCGCATCCTCGCCGTCTCTATCTTTCATTTCGGGCGCGGGTTTGCCTCCGCAGCCAACCAACACACATACCAGGAGGAGACTGAGCAGTCCAAGCATTGCTTTGTTCATTGTAGAAGTCCTTTCGTTGTAGGGTCATTTCGAAACGACACACTGTCGCATAATGATCGGTAATCGTACCATGTAGTCACACAAAATCCAACTTACGCCCTCGATGGCGCCCACAACTATCAGGCCCTAGAAAATGCCGTAGGGGTCGAGGTCCACCTTTAATTGAATTCCCTTCCCCGGCTGGTCGGCCAGAAACGCTTCCCGGGTTTTTCGGGTCAGATTATTCAGCTTCTTGGGGCTCTTGGAGAGGACCCCCAGGTGCCAGCGGTAGTACTTATTGATCCGCTTGATGGCTGCCGGCGCCGGACCCATCAACTCCATGCCCTGAAAGGCTTCGTCACGAAGCTGCTCCCGCACGATGCGGTGGAGGCGCAACATACCCCGTTCCGCCGCCTCATCGTCCACACTCTCGATGGAGAAGTTCACCATGCGCCGAAACGGTGGATAGAGGGCACTCTCCCGATGGGCAATTTCCTGTTGGAAAAAGCCCGGGTAGTCGTGGGCAGCGGCCGCCACGATGGCGTAGTGCTTAGGGCGGAAGGTCTGAATAATCACCTCGCCCACCAGATCGCCCCGCCCCGCCCGGCCAGCCACCTGGGTCAATAATTGGAAGCCCTGCTCGGCGGCGCGAAAATCGGGCAGGGTCAAACCCGTGTCCGCGTTCACCACGCCCACCAGGGTCACCCCGGGGAAGTCATGGCCCTTGGCGAGCATCTGGGTACCAATAAGGATATCAATTTCCCGGTTGGCAAAACGCCCCAGGATCTTGGCGTGGCCCCCCTTTCCCGAGGTAGTATCCGCATCCATGCGTGCGACCCGGGCCTTGGGAAAAGCGCGCATCAGGTAGTCTTCCACCTTTTGGGTGCCCATGCCCATGTAAATGAGGGGATTAAAGAAACACTTGTCACAGATTTCCGGCTTGGGACGGCGCTCGTCGCAATAGTGACATCGCAGGTGGGAGCCACTGCTGTGGTAGGTGAGACTTACGTTGCAATTCTGACACTCGGCAACCCACCCACATTGGGGGCACATGACAAAAGGTGCAAAGCCCCGGCGATTAAGCAGTAGGATAACCTGCTCGCCCGCATCGACCTTGGCGTTCACCGCATCTTCCAGCGCCGGAGAAAGAATCATTTTACCGGCTGATTCTTTCCCTTCGGAGCGCATATCGAGGATTTTGACCGTGGGCAACGCACCCCGTGTCGCCCGTTGTGTTAGATCCAGACGAATAGACTTTCCGATTTCCGAGTTGTGATAGGACTCCACCGACGGCGTGGCGGAACCCAGCACGCATACGGCCTTATTGCTGCGTGCGCGCATTATCGCCACATCCCGCGCATGATAACGCGGCGTTTCGCTTTGCTTGTAGGAACCGTCATGTTCTTCATCCACAATGACGATGCCCAGGTTGGGCAGGGGCGCAAATATTGCGGATCGGGCACCCACGACAATCCGTACTTCCCCCCGCTGGGCCCGCCGCCATTCATCGTAGCGCTCCCCCAGACTCAGGCCACTGTGGAGCACGGCGATATCCTGGGCAAAGCGGGCCACAAAGCGCCCGACCGTCTGGGGCGTCAGGGAAATTTCAGGCACCAGAATTATGGCATCAAGACCGAGGGCGAGCACTTCTTCTATCACCTGAAGGTAGACCTCGGTCTTTCCCGACCCGGTAATGCCCCGAAGGAGGAAAGTCTGGAATGCGCGGGCGCGCACGGCCGCCACAATGGTCTCGTGGGCCGCCTGTTGCTCCGCGTTGAGCGGAAACTTTTCCGCCGCCTGCCCGCCACTGCCCATGTCCGGCGCGCGGTAGAGCTCCCGCGCCTCCGTCACCACCAACCCTTTCTCCACCAACCCCTTAATGACCGCACTGGTCGCGCCATATTTTTCCTTCAAGGCCGAGAGGGGACGGGCCTCGCCCTGGTGGAGTAATTCGAGATAGACGGCGGCCTGCTTGGGCGCACGCCGCTGCAGGGCCACCACATCGTCGGAGGCCAGCAACGTATCTGCACACAAGGCCACATAGGTCTCGGTCCGAATCGAAACGCCCGCATCCTGCATAACCGGTGTGGCCTGCACAACACCCCGACGCGCCAGGGAGCTCAGGGTGTTGCTGAGGGCCTTACGTCCTGCCACATTGGCAATCTGCCCTTCCGTCAACGCACCCCGATTGTAGAGGGCGGCGATTACCTGCCGCTGCCGCTCGGTGAAGCGTCCCGTATGGATCATATCGGGCTCGAGACGATAACGCATCTTGGTGCCAATTTTGAGTCCACTGGGCACGGCGCACTGGAGGGCCTCTCCCCAGGAACAGCAGTAGTAATCAGCAATCCACCGGCACAGGGAAAGCATCTCTTCCGTGAAGACAGGCTTCTCATCGGGCAAATCCAGAATGGACTTCACTTTTTCGACGGCAGGCCGATTGCCGATAGCAACGATAAACCCGGTGTCTACACGCTTGAGCACGGGCACGACAGCGCGCATGCCGACTGCCACCCGGTCCACAAGGGAAGGGGGCACTTCATAGCTGAAACAGCGCTCCACCGGAATGGGAAGCACGACATCGACATAACATGGAGACTCTGGGGAGGCGTGGGGGCTCATGAACTACCTGATAGGGGGCCGAAAGGAAATTGAATACGTTTCCCAGTATAAATCAGCGCATGGGTCCGTCACCAAAAGCCAACGGAGAGGCTCCGAAGTTCTTATTCCCGATGGACACACCCCGGGATGGCGTACATCGTGTAATACGAAAAACAAGACACCTGGGACGAAATGGGCGCACGAACCCTCGTACCTCGGGATCGCGCGGCACACATAATGACGTGTAGGAAGACCTTATTTCGCGACTTCCGTTACCCAGCAGGAGGTATCGACGAAACGTTGCCAGCTGTGCATTTCCTGCTTGCGCACGGAAAGGCCGAAGCGGGGCAACCAACGGGGTGCGGTGGGCTGCTTGAGCAGGCGCATGTTGGCTTCTTCGGGGGTGCGGTTACTCTTCTTCACGTTGCAACGCGCACAGGCGAGCACCAGGTTCTCCCACGAATCAACCCCACCCCGGGAACGGGGCATGATATGGTCGAGCGTCAGATCACTCTTATCGGGCAGGGCACCACAATACTGACACTGATGCTTATCCCGCGTGAAAATATTGCTGCGGGAAAAACGAATCTCGTGTCGAATAAATCCATTGAAGGCCGTGAGCAAGATCACTTCCGGAATGACGATGGATTGGGAGGGCGTGCGCACCATGGGCACGTCGTCTTCCCGAAGGGCCGCCTTGCGCGAATAGGCGCACCACGCCTCAAAGGAATGAATCGAATAATCTTCGGGGTGTACGACCCGTGCGTGGCCCTGATACAGGAGCGCGAGCGCGCGGCGGGCAGAAGCCACATTAATGGCAATCCACGACTTGTTAAGGACAAGTACATGTGCATCCAACATTCAACCGTCTCCAGATGGGATCGGCCTGTCACGCTGGCAACAGTATAGATAGGCCGAATCAGCATGTCAACGAAAGACCGATTGTAGCACGACACTCCCTATGGTCGTGTTAGGCACGCGTTAAACTAGGATGGCTCCTCCCCACGCGTGGAAAGCAGAAGGGCCACCATCGCCACAACAGCACCCACCGCGCCCACGGGCCACAACCCCACGTGATCCACCGCCAGGCCCAACAGGGGCGCCAGCACCAGTGTCGTGAGCGAGCGGGCCTGGGATTCGATGGAGAGGGTCGTCGCTGCCAATGCTGGCTCGGATGCCGCGTTCAGTCGACTCACCAGGGCTGGCCGCCACAGGTTCTGCACCAGATGGACGCCCACAAAACACACAATGGCCACCGCGAGCCAACCCTGCAACAGGCACACCAGCATAACGCCGTAACAACCCAACACCACCATCCACAAGAACCGCGCCGCCGTGTCTTCGTCTTTCTTCCATGCCACCACCACATGCGCATTTCGGGAAGCGATGCCGGAAAAAAAGTAGAGGAGACTGTATACCACCCCGGTCAACACGGCCGTACGTTGTGCATCGGCCAGGGCCAGAAAGAGGGGCAGGGCCATGGCGCTCTGTTGAAGCAGGGGCTGGAGATATTCTTTGGCGGAAGAAAAGACCCCTTCGAAGCCCATGGCCTCCACCACCAGGCGACGCTGCCGCTTTGCCCGCCAGACGACGGTGGCCGCCCGGAAAAGGCGCTCTATCACGCCCTCGCCATCGTCTTTCGCAGGCCCTTCCACACTGGCGGGATATCCCAGGAAATTGACGATATTGAAAACACAAGGCAGGGCACTCACCCAGAACACGACGCTGTAGTCTTGGAGGGTGAAGACGAGTCCCGCTGCCAGGAGCGCCGAAAGGGCGGAACCCATCTTGGACCAACTTCGGGTATAGCCGTACACTTCGACCCGTTCGGATTCCCGATCGACGGACCGTAGCCAATCAAAAATCATGGCCTTATGCGTACCCGAACGAAAGGCTTCGCCGATGGCCATAAAAAACATGCCAAGGAAGAGACCGGGCAAAAAATCGGACGCCGCGAAGGTGCTGAAAGCTACGATGTAGGCGGTGAAGGAGAGGACCATACTGGCCCGGCGCCCATAGGAATCGGCGATGGCGCCCGAGGGCACTTCGAGGATGTTGATGCAGAGACTACGAAAGCCAATGAGCAACCCGATTTCGAAAAAGCCCAGGCCCTTGTCGAGAAAAGCCAGAATCCAGAAGGGCTCGAAGTAGCGTTGGTTTTTCAGGAAGCCATAGAGCGAAAACCGAAAGCGCATACGCCGCTCTGCGGAAGACCAGTCATTCATAGGCGGTACATCCCTTCAGAGCCAAGAAGTTAAAAGGACATAAAAGACCGCAAGGACAAGTATTTGGGCGCACTGGCCTCAGCGACACAAAAGCTCCCTCAGCGGGGCGTTACAAACTTTCACTGTCAACCCGCCAAACTTCATTGATGTCCTTTAGGTCCTTTTCGTCCTTTAGGTCATTTCCTACGAAACACGCCGCCCCCTTACTCAATCACGCCCCGCTTCACCAGATAGGCCACCACCTCGGCCACACAATTTTCAAGGGTATCCTTGGAGGTGTCGATGCGCAATTCGGGATTCTCCGGCGCCTCGTAGGGTGCGGAAATACCGGTGAAGTCCGCAATATCCCCGGCCCGGGCTTTCTTGTAGAGCCCCTTGGGATCACGCGATTCGCAGACTGCCACGTCACAATCCACATGCACTTCGATGAAGGCCTCTCCGATAATGGCGCGGGCCTGGGCTCGATCGTCACGATAGGGTGAGATAAAGGCCGTCATGGTCACCAGTCCCGCGTCGGCAAAAAGCCGGGAGACTTCGCCAATACGCCGGATATTTTCCACCCGGTCCTCGGCCGAAAACGTCAGGTCTTTATTGAGGCCATGGCGCACATTGTCGCCATCAAGCACATAGGTGTGGACCCCCCGATCGTGAAGGGCACGGGCCACGCCGTTGGCCAATGTCGACTTGCCCGATCCCGACAAACCGGTGAACCACAGCAGGCCGGGCCCGTGACCCAGGAGGGTCGCTCGCTCGTCGGCACGCACGCCACTCTGGTGCCACGTAATGTTGGTGGATTTGGATGACTCGGACATGAAATCGGGGTACTCCGGGTATAATCAAGTTAAACAGGGCCAAGACAGGCCGCCAGATGGCTGGAACCTCTGGCATAACGGGCCCATAGTTTATCAGTCGCTACGGATTCAGTGCGAACCGGTGTGTTGACCCGCAATCCCCGCACTGCCTATACTAAGTGCCGTGGTCGGCAATGGAGCGACTAAATACATACGGGAAGATCAGGTTTATGTCTGAACATCGTCCAGGATACTACAAAGATAAGCATGGGGATTGGCAGAAAGACCGGCGTACCAACAGTCGCCGAAGCAGCAACGCCTTCCCCTTTGATCATGAGCAGCGGAAGCAGTTCCGGCGTAAAGCCGACCGCGAGTTGTATGAGACGGACCACAAGAAGGCTATCAAAGAAGCCTTAGAAGATTTCGCAGAAGATCACGACGGCCACTTATAGCCCATCGCAGGCTTCTTCGTTATCGTCCGAATTTTTCCGAAATCATCCCGGGCAGGCACCACGCCTGCCCGTTTCTTTTTGGGTTTATGGGCGATTATTGGGGCAAGAATTAAGATTCATGGGAAGAAAACGGGGAGACGACCATAACGCGCGCATGGTGTTCCGTCCTTCGTGCCACCCGATCGCATCTGGACTTTCGGCTCGAGGGAAAACGTTGATGGACGCCCCGGCTTATGGTGCAGTCGCAATAGGAACCCAACTGCGTTCGGGTGCCTTGAGGCTGGGCGACTGCACACCGTCAGTACCCGTAGCACCGTAGCCACGCCCCCGAAACCACAACGATAAGAGGTCACCGCACCGTCACTGTTGGGCCCGCGCCAGGGTGGCCTGTGCTTCGACCTGGAGTTCCGTGGTGGCCGCCTCCGCCGATTTGAGCCCCGCCAAAACCGCCGACTCGGCCTTCTCCACCAAGCTCCGTATCTCCTGCCACCCCCTCAGGTTGGGCTCGGTCTTCGCAAAAGCCAGGCATTCATAGGGCACCTTGTTGGAAGGCCAGGCATCCCAATAGGCCTGCATCCGCGGGTCGTTCGCCACCGATTTCCGGATGGGCAGGTATCCCGTCGCGAGGGCCCATTCCGTCATCACCGGCACCGACGTGAAGTGGCGGGTGAAGGCCCACGCCACCCGTTCCTGTTCCGCTCCCGTCTTGAAGATCGTAATGTTGGGCCCAAAAAGTATGGTCGCCGGGCGGTCCAGATTCTGCTGCGGCAAGGGGTTCATGGACCAGTCGTCGTTCTTACCGCCCATGGCCACGGCCATGTTGGCACTGCCTGCGCTGGTGCGGATGGTGAAGGCCACGTCATCCCGGGCGAAGGCCACTTCGTCGTCAAAGGTACGCGCCTGAATCTGGTAGGCGAGCTCCTCCTCCATCAGGGTTTCCAACAGACCAAAGGCCTGGCGGGCGGCGGGCTGGTCATATTGGAAGACCCCGTCCACCACCAGTTCGCCCCCCATGCTGAAAATCATGCCGCTGATGGTCGAGCAGTCCACGGAAATGGCATAGGCGGGCTTACCGGTCTTCTCACGGATGGTCCGGCACTGCTGCAGGAACTCCTCCCACGTCTTGGGCGGTGCCTCAATCCCCGC
The DNA here is from genome assembly GCA_030432675.1 of Candidatus Hydrogenedentota bacterium. Taxonomy (GTDB): domain Bacteria; phylum Hydrogenedentota; class Hydrogenedentia; order Hydrogenedentales; family JAEUWI01; genus JAEUWI01. Next base: position 13,743 of record JAUIMA010000059.1, read on the forward strand.
GGCCCGGAGCACCCGGTGGTTGGCATAGAGCATGAGCACACTCTTGGAAAAGGGGAAGGACAAGAGCTGCCCGTCGTAGTCGCTGTAGTAATTGCTCTCCAGGACCGCCGGAAAAAAATCGGCAAGTTCCTCCGGGGACAGGCCACCGGATGCCGCCGACACGAAGCCATCCAAAGGCACTACCGCGCCGGAGGCCGCGTATTGGGCCGTCATGCTTTCATAGGAGACGGCCATGGCGGGAAGCTGGCGCGCCTGGATGCTGGCCATGACCTTGCGATAAATTTCGCCATAGTTCCCCGTCGTCTCGATGCGGACGGGCAGTCCCTCCTGCGAATCATTGAACTCGTCGGTGATTCGTTGCAGGAGCTGGGCCGTTTCCGTGGTCTGACGATCCCAGAAGACCACCTGATCGGTGCTCAGGGGCTGAAAATCACCTGAGGATGATGGGGTCGGATTACAGCCCGCGATAAGACCGCCAAGCAGGGAGAGACCGATAAAGGAGCGTGTCAACATTGATTGATTCCTGTGTCCGTTTCAGGCGATTGGATGGTAGCCTTTGGCGCAACATTTGTTCTGCGGAAACCGGAGAAACATAACGCGATCTCGGTCATTCCTTCAATCCACTGCCCAAGGCACCCGTTGCGAAATAGCGCTGGGTCACCAGGAACAGCAGGATGCTCGGCACAATAACAAAGGCGGATGCGCACATCAACAGATTGAGCCGCACGCCTGAGTCGAGCACGAAGGAAGCCAAGCCCACCTGCACCACCCCCATGGATGGGTCGCTCGTCACGACCAACGGCCAGAGGAGGGCGTTGTAACTCCCCAGAAAGGCAAAGAGAAATACGGTGACCAGCGTGGGCTTCACCATGCTGGCGCCGATGTGGCGCAGGAAGCGCAGGGGTCCGCAGCCGTCCAACACGGCCGCATCATAGTAGGCCTCGGGCAAACTCAGAAAGGCCTGGCGCACGAGAAAAATGCCGAAGGCGTTGGCGCACCAGGGCACGATGAGGGCCGCGTAGCTGTTGTACCAACCCAGCCGGGTAATGACGACAAAGTTGGGGATAAAGGTAATTTCAAAGGGCACCATCATGGTGGCCAGCACCAACCCGAAAAGCACACCCCGTCCCCGGAAGGAGAAACGGGCGAAGGCGTAGCCCGCCAGCAGGGACGTCAGCACCACACACAGGCCGACGGTGATGCCTACCAACATGGAGTTAAAGAAGTAGCGTCCGAAGGGTGCCGCCTGCAAGGTGGCCGACAGGTTGCCCCATTGCCAGGCCTGGGGCAAGGGGTTCAGGCTACCGCCCATGGATTCGGGCAGGGTCTTGAAGGCCGTGCCCACCATCCAGATAAAGGGATAGATGACGAGCAGCGCACCCAGGGTCAGCACCATGTAAGCCAATGCGCGCTTCATGAATAGTGCACCCAGCGACGGGCAAAGCGGGCCTGCACCAGCGCCAGCGCGATAATGGCCACCAGTAACAAGGTGGCGATGGCAGCGCCGTAGCCCCACCGTCCGTTGTCATAGAAATTGGCGAAAAGATAAATCACCAGATTCTCCGTCGTGCCCAGGGTGTTGCCGCCACTTTGCGTGAGGGCATAGAAACTGTTGAAGGCCTGAAAACCTGAAATTGTGCCAATGAGCAGAAGAAAATAGAGGGTCGGCGTCAGCAGCGGCAGGGTCACGTGTCGAATCACCTGGAGCACCCCTGCCCCATCTATCCGCGCGGCGTCTTCCAGCTCCTGGGGGATGGCCGAAAGCCCCGCGAGGAGAATCACCACCGTAAAGCCCAGTCCATGCCAGATGTCAAAGGCCATCACGCAACACAGGGCGAGACTCGGCCCAACATCAGCGGCGACGGCACCGCCGGTCACGACGTGTAACAGACCCCGGGGTTCCAGTAGCCATTGCTGGGTCGGCAGCCCGATCCATTCGAGCAGCCCATTGGCCAGGCCGCCCTGGGGATTCAACAGGGCCCGCCAGACCAGGGCCGCTGCATAGGCCGAGGTGATGTAAGGCAGAAAATAGAGGGTGCGAAAAAGGGTGCGGCCCTGGGTGACGTGCATGAGGCCCCACGCCACGACAAAGCCCAGTCCGATGGTGGTGGGCACAACGCCCACGAGGTACCAGGCCGTGACCCGGACGCTATTCCAGAAGGCCGATGATTGCAGGGCCTCTTGATAGTTCCCCAAACCAGCGAAAGCCCCATTGCCGTAGCGCAGGTCGAAGAGACTGAGCAGCACTGTGCTTACGATGGGCGCCACTCCGAAAACACCGAGCAAGAGCAACGCGGGCGCCAGGAGACACAAGGCCGCACGTCGGCCCCCTTCCGGCCTGCCCGAACGCCCGACAAGATGGCCATCGGCCCACGCCAACACCCGGTCCAACCCGTCGCTGAATCCTACCCAAAGGGACATGACTTCCTCGTTCGTTTCTCAACCCACCCCGACGCCCTGATTCTAGCAGCACGGTCACCGCCATAGAAACAATAGCCTGTACGCCCATCCCGCCAACGCACTCCCGCAGGAGCGGAAGGGTAGGCATTGCTACGGAGGACCGTAGCAACGAGCCAGACCGTGGACTAACGGAGAGCCCGTCACACCATCATGTATACTATCCCCTGAACCAAGCCCTACATCGACGCCGCCCAGCACTTGGAAGGACGCTCCATGATCTCCAACGCACCCTATCGCCTGCTCCTTACGCTCCTGCTCTTCCTTCCGACACTGAGCCACGGACAAGTCACCGAGGCGCCAGCGCCCGCCCCCACCACCCAGGATGAACTGGCCGCACCGGAACAGGTCGTGGAAGTGGACGAAGCCGCCGAAGACGATGATATCGGAACGCGCCTCCACTCCATCCTCGAATCCACCGACCGTTTCGCCAACCCCAAGGTCGAGGTGGACAACGGCGTGGTCTTCCTCTATGGCACCACGGAGAAAACGGAGTACAAAGACTGGGCACGCCAACTCGCCCTTAAGACCCAGGACGTCGTCGCCGTGGTGAACAACATTACGGTGCAGGAAATTGAGGTCAACCTCTGGGACTTCACCCCGGCCTATCAGGAAATCCGCAACATGGGACGGGAGTTCGTACTCGCCCTGCCCATGGTGGCCCTGGGTCTCCTCATCCTCCTCTTAACCCTGCTGGCGGGCCGGGTCGCTCTCTATATCGCCCGGGGCTTTCTCAAGCAACGGATGGAGAGTGTGATCCTCCGCGAAGTCATCAGCCGGACCATCGTGGTTTTCGTCAGCATTCTCGGCCTCTATTTTTTCCTCCGCATTTCCGGGCTCACTTCCCTCGCCCTCGCCATGCTCAGCGGTACGGGCGTCATTGGTCTCCTCGTGGGTCTGGCCTTTCGCGACATCGCCGAGAACTTCCTCGCCAGCGTCCTCATCAGCATCCAGAAACCCTTCCGCGTGGGTGACACCATTGCCGTGGACGGTCACACCGGGGTGGTCCAGAAGGTGACCACCCGCGGCACGGTGCTCATGGCCTTCGATGGCAACTACATCCAGATTGCCAACGCCACCATCTACAAGAACACCATCGAAAACTTTACGGCCAACCCCAACACGCGGATGGACTTCGCCATTGGGGTAGGCTACGACGGCCCCGTGTCCAAGTCCCAGTCGATCATCATGGAGGTACTCCGCGCCCACGAGGCCGTGCTGAACGACCCCGAGCCCACGGTCCTCGTGGAGGCCCTTGGCTCTTCCACCATCAACCTCCGGGTCTACTACTGGGTGGATGTAAGCAAACACAGTGGACTGAAAGTGAACTCCGCCATCATTCGTCTCACCCTGGCGGCCCTCACCGAAGCCGGCATCTCCATGCCCGACGATGCCCGCGAAATCGTCTTCCCCGAAGGCGTCCCCGTCCTGCAGATCGACAAGCAAGAGCAGCAAGAAGAAAAAGAACGCATCGTCCAACAAGCCAGCGCCCAGGCCCGCCAGGAAAAGGAACCCGAATCCACCGAATCCGAAGGCAACCTCGGCAGCGACGTGGCCAACCTCAACGCCCAGGCCCAGGCCGCCCCCTCCCCCGAAGAAGGCAGCGACCTCCTGGCGACGGATGGGGGGAAGCGGGGGACGGCCCCGACATTCCAGTAATTGCTAATGTAGCAACGTGCCACGTCTTTTCCCGCCACCCGCTGGTA
>JAUIMA010000639.1 GCA_030432675.1 Candidatus Hydrogenedentota bacterium
GGGTTCCGTCGCAGAAACGCGAGGACGCGCCAGAAGGTATTGCCCGCACGGGAGTAATTGGCGAGGGCGTCCTCTGGTATGCCCAACTCTGCCGCAAGGCAATCCATAGGGAGGCCGCTCAGCCGGGACGTTCCCGCGATGATGACCCGGGGAGCGGGATTGGCAGCGAGCCGGTGGTTGGCCTCGACCCCCACATACTGTTCTTGAGAGCCGAGTTCGGCGACCGTCAGAAAGGCATCGGGCCGGGTCAGCAGAGCGAGCCGTGCGACCGCCAGGATCGCGAGGGCTCCCCACACCGGCGCCGTGAGTCGGGGGCGTGCCTCGAGGGTATCAAAACTGAAAATAGATGAACGTATCACTGGAAGGTTCCCTTGCAAAGGAAAGGAGGAGCAGGGCGATGGCGTACATTACCGTCCGCACCCACAGCGGGCTTGCCTGATCTACGGGCACTTCGGTGTCCTTACGCCAACAGATGGCATCGAGCAAGACGACCAGTCCCCCGGCCAGCAACAGGGTTTGCGGCAGGCCGCGTATCGCCGGGCCAATGGAAAAATCGACCGAAAAGAGCAGGCCCATAATGGCGTAGAGATACTCCCGGGCGTCGTAGGCCGATTCGGCGCGAAAGAAAATCCACGTCAGACAGACGAGATGAAACGTGACGAAGGCCTTGACGAAAAACACCGCCCAGCCCCCCGCGCTGTTCGGCGAGCCTTCCGTCCCTATTTTTTTGCCCCGCGTCCACAATTTATGGAGTGCGAGGAAAGCCCCGTGCAGCCCGCCCCAAATGACAAAGGTCCACGCGGCCCCATGCCAGAGCCCGCCCAGCAACATGGTCAGCAGTAAATTGACATACTGGCGTCCCGGCCCCTTTCGGTTGCCCCCCAGCGGTATATAGAGGTAGTCCCGGAGCCACGAGGAGAGGGAAATATGCCAGCGTCTCCAGAACTCGGTAATGTTGCGGGACCAATAGGGCTGGCGGAAATTGGCCATCAATTCGATACCCATCAGCCGGCTCACGCCCCGGGCAATATCGGTATAGCCGGAGAAGTCGCCGTAGATCTGAAAGGCAAAGGCATAGACGCCCAGGAGCAAGGCACCCGCGCTGAAACTTCCGGGATGGGCGAAGCAGCGCTCCACATAGGGGGCCAGGCCGTCGGCTACCACCACTTTTTTGACGAAGCCCCAGAGAATCAACTGGGCTCCCGATTGAAGCGCTTCGGCGGATACCCGGCGTGGCCGCTGAATCTGGGGGAGCAGGCGGGAGGCGCGCTCGATAGGTCCGGCGACGAGTTGGGGAAAGTAGGACACATACAACGCGAAGGCCGTGAAGTCGGCGGTGGCTCGTTGCTTCTTCCGGTAAACATCGATGGTGTAGGCCAGGGTCTGAAAGGTGTAGAAAGAGATGCCTACCGGCAGGACCACCTGCAGCAGGGGCACATTGGGCTCGAAGCCAACCCGGGACAACAAGGCAATCGCCGAATCGACGAAGAAGCCGTAGTACTTGAAGAAGAAGAGGATGCCCAGGTTAACCGATAGACTGGCCAGCAGGAGGGCGCGGCGGGTCCGCTCCGTGTGGGAAGATTCCAGTCGGCGCGCGATAACAAAGTCGGTTACGGTGGAGAGGGCGAGGAGTGCGAGAAAGCGCCAATCCCAGTAGCCGTAAAACACGTAGCTCGCTACAACCAGAAAGCGATTTTGCCACCGGTGAGACAGGCTGTAGTACAACGGCAAGACAATCGCTAAGAAGACAACAAACGCGAGCGAATTAAACAGCATGCAGGCAAACTCGGTAGCCACTCCCGCCGAGCCGATGCCAGGCGCTGCGGGGACCACATGGTAGGTTTCAGCCAGACTCCATGAGTGGAAAGGTGGGGTGCAGTTTCCCTTCTGCGCTCCAAGCTTCACATACTACCATGTTGGCGTGGTCCAGTAAATCCGATTGCCCACCTGCCTCCGTGTGTTTCATTCATTTCAGACGCAGGGTTCCATATGTGGCGTCTCTGCGGAGTGTTTCCGTGAGCGCGTGCTTAGAGAAAACCCCCGACGCCATGGCGCCGGGGGCGGTAACAAGATTCTTCGTGAGTTTATGCAGCGCGTTTACGGCTACGAATTCCAAGTCCCGCCAAGCCCAGACCGAGCAGGCTTAAGGTGGTCGGCTCTGGAATCGGCTGGCTGAGGTTATCGTCCGTCAGATAAAAGGCGAGTTCTACGTCATCAAATGCGCTTGCCCACTCGGGCCCATCAATGCTATCTCGGAGCACATGGTCACCGCCGCTTGTTGTGCTTGTCGACCAGGCCCAGTCGTCCGAAGATCCCGGGGTGGAATTTACAATGCTCAGGTAGTAGGTCGTGTTGGCGCTTAATACGAGGGGTGAGATATCCACCGAGTATTCGTACAGCGTGAAGGCTCCAGATTGGGTTGTCATACCGGTGTCGGTACGGTTTACCGCATCACCAACGGAATAGTCTACAAGGGACGTAAGCGCGGGCAGCCCAGCAATTTCCTCATAGATAGATATCGTAAAATCGTCTGTCGGTGCAAGATCGCCAAAGGCATAGATGCCCCACCAGTGGATGTCGGTAATCGTATTGCTTCCCGCGTCCAGGGTGAAGTCGTCGGCAACCGAGAACGGTGTGTCGAAGTCAGAAAACACCGAGAATTGGTCGATGGCCGCGCCGTTGTCGTAGATCGTCCCAGCGTGGGCCATCCCAGTAGATGCGAGGACCATTCCCATGAGCAACCTCCAGCAATTTCTCATTATAGATTCTCCCTATGCCATAAATTGGCAAACCCTAATCACACCCATAGTGATCTCTCCAATCGGAGACCGCAAGAATTGCGCCGCTTGGCATTGGTCACCATAACATGTTTCTAGATAAGGGTTTATCCGAATACCGTTTCTGGGGGTGGGTGTAAATATGCCGAAAAAGTGACATGATGTGTTCATTGTTGACAAAGGGTTGGTACTCGGTATCGCTGCGTACGGACTTTTGCCGCCTGGAAACTGCTCAGCCCCGTCCGGGTGTGGATTTCATGAAAATCCTTATTTCTCACTCAAAAAATCCACCATGCCCTTGATGCCGCCGAGGGTCATGTCTTCCATGTGGAAGATGCTGCGAATCTGATTGAGGGTGTAATAACCGTAGGTATCGGCCCAGGTGTCTTTGGAGAGGGGGTTGAGCCAGCAGGTGTGGGGGAAGCGGTCGGCGAGGCGGTTGAGCCAGTAGAGGCTGG
>JAUIMA010000640.1 GCA_030432675.1 Candidatus Hydrogenedentota bacterium
GACCCGGGCCTGAGAGCTTCGGTTGTCTAATAGATCTTCCAGCAGAACAAATTCGGTGGTCACACCAGCGCGAAGGATTTCGTCGCGGTTGTGGGTGAGCAAGCCCGCCAACCCGGCTTCATCCCGAGTGAGGAACTGCGCGGCCTCATCCACCACGACCAGCAAGGTCGGATCCACCGTTCGTGGGGCGTCTTCGGGGTAGGTCTGACGGGTAATTTCAAGTCGGGATCCGGGGTAGGCCACGTGTTCCCGGTAGGTTTGGAGCAGTCCATTAAAAAGGGCCCACTGGGGTTCGCTGCAGAGCGCTCCACGCCCGTTGGGGTCGGACCAGGCGATACCCAGACCATTAACCGCAGCGAGGGCGAAATTGCGGCGTTGGACGTTGTAGACGTCTTCGGGGCGAAGCCCGCGAATCTGGTCAATCTGCCCCGTCTCGTCGCTCCAGGCAAAACCCGTACGCGTATCGTCGAGGACAATCCAACGTTTTCCATGGGCCATTGCGCTATGAATGGGGCCCATATATCCCCCCGTGCCTCCGATACCCCGATTGACCAGACTCACCGGAGCCACGAAGCCGTCGAGATCGCTGTCGAGGAGTACGCTCATCGCGAGGTGTCCCGTGGCCGTATCGCCCATTTCATAGGTATAACCGTAGCGCGCCCAAAGGGAAATGTCGTTACCCGCGGTGGCGCGCAGGTGACTGGCCAGCGCCGCGATGGCATCGGCCACAGACTCGGCCCGGTATCGCCGGTAGTCGATGGCGGCAGCATCGTCTCGCACATCCAGGAAGGCCGACGGCGTCTCGGGTGTAGCGGGTACGGTGGGCTCGACGGATTCAATTTTCACCCCGTCGTCACGCCAGGCCTTCTGCAGGCCCCCATCATCGCCATAGTGGCGGGTCAACCAGGCGCGGTATCCATCGGTGTTGGCGGCCGAATGGTCGGGCGCGGCACCACCTTGCCACTGTCCCCCTTCCAGGCCACTGAGCAGATAGCCTGCAAGGGCCCCGGACAGCTCGGCCTGTTGCAAGTGGCTATGCAGTGCGCTGAGTACCTCCCGGGCTGCGTCACGCCACACTTCCGATGTGGGCGTGGGCAGGGCCGTATCACCGGAGACGCCGTCCATACGGGCTTCGGGATGGGCTTCAAACCATTCGGCCGGCGGATTGCAGTCGAGATCGAGGAGGAAGGTCGCATCAGGATCGATGGTCAGGATGCGCTGCAGTTGGGCAAGCGATTCTCTCAGCACGTCGTCATTCAGCCAGGGAAGGGATAGGGGCACTATGTAGCGGTGGAGTCCGGCAGAGAGACTGTAGGTCACCTCCTGCTCGACGGCTTCCCAGACACTGTCGTCGTGGAGGCCGAGATGGAGGTAGACCGGCGGATCTTGCGCGGGGATAATGGGTTCGGGCCCATCGGTTACGGGTGCCTCCACCGTTTCCGACTCCCCGGCAGGCAGGTCGGCCACATTGCGCGGTATATATTGTGGTGCGGTGAGGCGCCCCAGAAAGCCGCCGAGCAATGCCGCGAGGACAATGAGGCCCAGGGCTCCGGCGATACGCAGGAGAATTCCCCGCTGCGTTAATGTGTTGTCTTGACTCATGAGAACGTTAAACCAATCGCTTGTCGTTTTGTTCGATGGTCACCCATGCCGCGATATCCACAGCGTGGCCGGTGAGATGGGATGGAAACAGCGACGTGGACCGGAGGTGAAGGGCACCCGAAGCCTCATCGCAATAAAACTGGTCTTGGCCGGGACTTTCCAGGGTACACAATGGTGCGCCGTTCAGGGTGATTGTGCATTGGGCAAGTCCCGCCTCAGGATAACAATTCACCAGGGATACCCGCAATGGCCCGTGGGGTATATCGAGCCAGGATTCAGGGGCCATTGGCCGGAGGTCCCTGTCCCCAACGCGCACAGGGTCATACCATCCCGCAACGGGCAGCATGAGGGGCGGACAGAACGCAGGCTGATGACACACAAGGGGTCCGTAACCGGAACCCTCTTTCTGTGCGGGGAGGGTCGCATAGTGGCGACGTGCCTCTGGCGCATAGCGGAGGGCGGCCCCCCAGGCCCGAATATGGGTCGGAATGCGGCTGTAGTTGCCATCGAGTAAGGCCCGCCCGAGGGCCCGACACTCGCCCCACACCACGCGAGGAGCGATCTTCGCCAGCTGAACTGAAGGGTAGTTTCGCAGGAGTAACCAGAATCGGTTGCGGGTGTTGAGGTAGTACTTTCGCCGGGCCCAAGGACCCGTGCCCATGGTGGCGCTGAACTTGTGACGTACCACGGCGGATGGCACGGTCCAGATTTCGTAGCCCGCCCGCCAGATGCGAAGGCAGAGGTCGAGATCATCCAGATAGATCTGAAAGGCTTCTGGCAGCAGACCGGTCTTGCGTAAAACGCCGCAGCGCAAGAACGCCGCGCCGCCACACGCCCCCACCACCGGCGTTTCCACGTGCCAATCGGGGCCGTCTGCCCGCCCTATCCCCCGGTCCCAGGCGGCACCAATGGAGGACATGTGCAGGCCGACTGAATTCAGCACGGTGGGTTGGTCGAAGAGCACCATACGCGGTGCGGCGGCCCCCCAGGAGGGATGGGCATCCATAGCATCGACCAGGCAGGTCAGGGCATCAGGCGCGATGGCGGTATCGTTGTTGAGGAGCAGGACGTATTCGGCCCCCGCCTCGAGGGCGGCTTCGATGCCCCGGTTGTTGCCACCGGACCAGCCCAGGTTTTCGCCACAGGAGAGTACCTGAACCCGCTCATCACGGCCAATGTATTCCTGAACGAATGCGACCGACCCATCATCGCTCCCGTTGTCCACCAAAACAAACGCCACATCGGTGTAGGTGGACGCCAACAGGCTGTCAAAACAGGCTTTCAGATGTTCTTGGCCGTTCCAGTTGATTACCAATACGTGTACGCGGGGCTTTTTCATGGGTCCCGAGAGTATAGCAGGCGGGGTCTTTACTTGAAAACGCACCGGTCAACGCGCAACCATGCGGGAAAGGCAATGCCTGCCGGGCCGGTGAATAATCACTTCCGCCTGATGGTACTGTTGCTGTGTGAGCACGTTGGGGCGCACTTGGTCGAGTGTGATCACCGACTCCTCGCCCTGCACAGAGAGGAAGGGGAAGGGGTGGCTGTGTGGCGTCACACTCACCGCCGACAACGGCCGCGCCTTCCTCCTCTCCTCGCGCTGCTGTTGCTCCTGCTTGAGTCGCGCG
>JAUIMA010000641.1 GCA_030432675.1 Candidatus Hydrogenedentota bacterium
GCTCCTATAATCACAGACAGCCTGGATGACCGTTACCTCGCCTATCTCAGCCCGTTCTACATGCTTGCCGCACAGGCTGCGTTGACGTATGGCGATTTTCCGGCCGATGCGCCACCGTCCTATCCACACGCCATACACTTTCCCAAAGCGGGGCTATGGGTGGTTGAGACGGAAGCGTTGAAGCTAGTCGCGAACTTTCACAAGGGCGGCGTATTTCATTTGAACTTTGGGGACTTCGGGACATTTGTTGAAGTGGATAGCGGCTATTTTGGCGAGATTCCCGATGGCCAGATTGTCACGACCCAGTACTTGAACCCCGAGGCGGAGGTTTCTGTCGATGACTTTCGGGCCCGGATTTCCACGGCGCTGGTTGTAAACAGGCCCGTCACCATATCACCTTGGAAGAACATCGCAGTTCGCGCGTTCAACCTCATAACGCCCGGTTTTGGCCGTCGGCTCTTTCTCGATTTTCTCCGCAACCGAGCGGTGAGCGCGGGCCACACGGTCGGCAAGGTGCTTCGAGAAATCGTCGTTGAGGAAGACTCGGTCCTTGTGACCGACCACATCAACGTAAACGAGCCCGTGCTCAATCTCGTGCTTCAACTGGATACGGAACGGGCCTTCTCCTTCGCGTCCACGGGCTTTTTTGAATTACAGGAACTCGGTGCGGGCTCCAGTCTTATGCCCATCGAACTTGCGGGCGGCAAGGTAACCATCCGGCGGCGCTACCTGCCCGACGGCGTTATGGAGATGGAGCAATGACCGAAGGCCATTCGGTCAAGCTTCGTCAACTACGCACGGACATCATCGATGTCGGACTCTGCACCCGCTGCGGCACCTGCGTGGGCATTTGCCCGGCGGAAAAGCTGCACTTCACCGACCTGCTGCACCAGTGTCTCCCGGAAATTGACGAGACCCGCGACTGTGGGGACTGTGAAGGCACCTGCCTTGCCGCCTGTCCGGGGGCGGAAGTGGACTTCGCCGCCCTCAACCAACAGGTCATGAATACCCTGCCGGAGAATATGCTGCTGGGTCATGCCACGTCGTGGCACGTGAGTTGGGCCGCCGACGACGCCATTCGTGCGGCCGGTGCCAGTGGTGGTTCCATCACGGCCATGGCCCGGCACCTCCTGGAAAACAACATCGTCCAGGGCGTGGCCTGTCTCATCGATCACCCCGACGATCCACTCGTCCCCCGCGCCGTCATTGCGACAGACTGGGACACCCTGCAGCAATCGCAACAGAGCAAGTATTCCCTCGCGCCACTCAACACGGTCCTCCGGGAAGTCGCCGCCTTTGATGGAAAGGTCGCATTGGTGGCCCTGCCCGACCAGGTCCATGCCTTGCGCAAACTGGAAGCCTTGCAGCACCCCGTGATGGATAAAATCGCCGTCATCCTCGGCTCTTACTGCGGGGCCATCCAACACTTCACCGCCATCTCGGCCTTTCTCCGCAAGCAGGGCCTCCCCGATCTCGACGCCGTGGCCCAGGTGGAATACCGCGCGGGCGCATGGCCGGGCAAACTGCGGGTCACCATGCGGGACGGCCAAATCCTGGAGCTCGACAAATTCTACGCCAACTACATGACCCTCTTTTATTCGGTGGAGCGTTCCATGCTCTGTGTCGACCTCTCTAACGAACTGGCCGACATTTCTTTTGGGGACGCGTGGGCACCGCGCTATGAAGAGCGGCACGAAGGCTTCAGCCTCCTCGCCGTCCGAACGCCCCGGGGCGAGGCCATCTTTCAGGAATGCACGGATGCGGGCGTGATACACAACGAGGCCACCGATTTGGACGACGCCCTGTCCATGCATTCCCACGGACTCTATAACAAGAAGTACGCCGTGTGGAGCCGCATGCGCCTCCGACGTTGGATGGGCAAGCCCGTGCCCGATTATGGCTACACCGCCCCCTGCACGCCCCGTCAACAGCTCGTGGGAATCTTCCTCGCCCTGATTTTTGTCGTGGGACGCAGCCGCCTGGCCCGGGCCATCGTCCAGCTCCTGCCCCTGGAGCTCACGGGCCGCGCCTTTCTCTTCGTGCGCAAGCGTTGGCGCAACGCCACCCGGCCCAAGCGTAACGCCCAGGTGCAACACTACGACGTGCGCTGGAAGTAGGGCCGGAGCATGTCGACCCGCCAGACCTGGTTCCTCAAACTCACCTGCGGCATCGCCCTCCTTGGATTGCTCTTTTCCTGGATTGACCGCCAGGCCCTGGGCAACGTGCTGGGCGAACTCAACGGGTGGGTTTTTCTCTCCCTCCCGATTTTCTACGTACACACCGCCGTCAAGGCCGTTCGATGGCGCCTGTGGCTCCAACGCCAAGGCGTGGCCCTCCCCTTTTTACAGGCCAACCGGCTCTACCTCAGCGGCACCTTTCTCGGCCTCATTTCTCCCGGACGCGTCGGCGAGGTCTACCGCGCCTGGGGCCTCCATCGGGAGAAAGGCGTCAACCTGGGTGTGGGCATTGCCTCCGTGCTTGTCGACCGCCTTGCCGATCTCTTCCTCTTGCTCAGCATGGGCTGCTTCGGATTCCTCTATCTCTTCCAACAGGGCTACGGCCAACTCGCCACGGCCATGACCTTACCCCCATTCCTCTCCCCCTCCCGCGCCACCATCCGGCGTTTCGTCAAAGGGCAGTTCACCCGCATCATGGCCCGTATGCCCGCGAACGTAGCCCACGAACTACCCAACGCCTACCGCCATTTCCTCCAGAGCCTCCGCGGCATGTCCTCGTCACTTCTGGCGAAGATACTGCTCCTCACCCTCCTCAGCATCCTCATTTACTGCGCCCACCTTTACTTCATCGCCTCCGTGCTCGGACTGCCCGTCACCTTCCTCGAACTCGTCGGCGTCTTGTGTGCCGCCACCTTCATCAACATGATTCCCATCTCCATCAACGGCATCGGCACCCGCGACGCCTTCCTCGTCGCCACCCTGCCTCTGCTGGGCGTGGGACACGCCGAGGCCTTCGGGTTTGCGCTGGTCTTCCTGTTGCTCTTTCTCGCCAACACCCTCATGGCCTTCCCCTTCTGGCTCTACGGCCGCCGCGAAGCGGGGACTGCACCGACGCAGTAAACGCAAAAAAGCGAACGTCACGCCGTGGCAAGACAGGCCGCCCCCAAAAAGCAGGCCACACCCGGACGTCGGGGCTGTCCCCCTCTTCATAAACTTAAACGCCCTACGGGCCCGTCGTCTATCGAGCTTCCACGCAC
>JAUIMA010000642.1 GCA_030432675.1 Candidatus Hydrogenedentota bacterium
TGGGTGAACTATGCCTTCTCTTTTTCGTAGGACTGAAAGTCCGTAACATATTTTCCCAAGCGCTGTGCGATCTGCGCTGAGATTTCGAGCATCCGCGACTCGGACCATCGGTAACAGCAGAGCAGCGTCTGAATAAAATCTCAGGCGGGCGTGATTTTCCCGAGGATGACCCTTCGCTCCGCACCCGTCGCATGGGGGACATTGGCTTCTGTGCCCATGATGCACTCGTTGCCGAGGATAGCGAAGGCAATCGCTTCGCGGGCATCAGTGGGGATGCCATACTGGTCGCTCGTAAAGACCTGGCTGCCGGAGAATCCTTCCTCCAGTCGTTTATAGAGCGTCTTGTTGTGCGCACCACCGCCGCCGATAATGATGTGCTCGGCGGGCGTTTCAGGCTTGATGAATCGGTCATAGGCATCGATGATACTCACGGCGACGGCTTCGGTGACGGTCGCGATGAGGTCTTCCAGCGAATGTTCCGCACGGGCGTTAAGGGCATCGCGCAAGTAGACTTGCATACCAAATTCTTCTCGCCCCGTGCTTTTTGGGGGTACTTTACTGAAGAAGGGGTGGTCCAGCAGGTATTCCAGGAACTCATCAATAATCATGCCCTTGGCGGCCGCTTTACCGTTGACGTCCATATCTTGCTCGCCCCGGGTCAGGAGGCGCATGGCCCCGTCGATGGCCATATTGCCGGGCCCGGTATCGAAGGCAGAGATATTGCGAAATTCGGGGGTCACCACCGTATAGTTGGCGATGCCACCGATATTCAGACAGGTGATGGAGCGCTTCAGGCGATGAAACAGGAGCCAGTCCACATAGGGTACCAACGGGGCACCTTCTCCACCTGCGGCCATGTCGCGCGGTCGGAAATCAGATACTACGTGGACGCCGCAGCGCTCGGCGACGATGGCGGACTGTCCGATTTGCAAGGTGCCGATTCGCTCGTTGGAACGGGGCGGCAGGTGGGCCAGGGTGTGGCCGTGTGAGGCCACAAAGTCGACGGGAGTCTCGTCTTCCTGGGCCTTGTCGATCATGGCCTGGGCGGCTTCGGCAAAACGCTCACCCAACTCAAAGTCGAGGGCGCAGGCGTCTTTTATGGAGAGATGTTCATCCAGGAGCCGGTTTTTGAGGCCCGCCGTGTAGGGGAACGTTTCATGGGCGATGAGTTTCATCGCGAGGGACTTTCCCGTGCCCTTGATGCGGACGAGGGCCGCGTCTACGCCATCGCAGGAACTGCCGGACATGAGCCCCACGCAGAACCGCGCTTGTTTTGCCTGAATTACACGTAGATCCATGAGTATACTTTCATCTATACGGTCAAGCGATGGGGTTCCGCCCCGATGCGGATGTCCGTAATGCCTCGCCAATATCAGCATTCGGTCCACAGCTCTCGTAGCTGAGGGGACCGGATTTCTCTTCACAACGCTGTTAAACTCTTGACAGCAACTCTCTTGTGACTGTAGCACAATAGAGAGAAATGAGCAAACGGCGGGGCAGGTCGAAGGGCTGTGAAGGTGCTGCGGCCATCGAAGCAGGGGCCCTCTCCCCAAAAGGTTCATGGGCGCCAACAAATACGCCCCCGGTCTTCAGGGAAAACCGGGGGCGGGGAGGGCGTTCAGATTAGCGCCGATACGGGCGCTGCGATCGGCCCAGTTGGTGCCACAGCAGTGCCGACAGGGTAAGCAGGATTACCAGGCCATTCCCCAAGGGGAAGGGGGTTCCTCCCGAGGTTGCTCCGCAGCCGAAGGCCTTCGGTGCAATGCCCAGCCCGGTAACCGAGGCCGTAACCAATCCGCCACCATCGCCGGAGTAGGTCAACGTGGCGGCAAAGGCGGCTCCGGCGTTGGGGGAAAAGCGGACGAAGAACGAATGGGTTTCGCCGTGGGCCAGGTCATAGCTGGCTTCGCCAATCAACGAGAAGACACCCGTCGCATCCCGCAGTTCCACGGTGCCTACTAATTGCTCGCCGCCGTCGTTGGTGATGGTCACCATACGCTCCACGGTGTCGCTCACATTCACTTCGCCCAGATCCAATACCTCGCTGGCGGATGGCACGGTAACCAGGATCGGCGGTTTCAGGGATTCCAAGGCGACAATAGCACCGATCTTCGTCAGGTTGGCGGTCAGGGTTGTGCCGGAGCTGACGGGGCTCCTCGTAGCCGAAGACGACCACGTTTCGAGGCCGGGTACGACGGTGAATCCCGTGTCGGGGTCATCAACCACGGTCGCGCTGTTGCGATAGAAGGTGGCCGTATCTTCGGGAGAGAAGCTCAGGCGGTTCAGGGTGATTCTGACCGCACGCTGGGCGAGTCGGGAGTCACTGAGTGCCGTAAAGTTTTCCTCTCCGATGGTGCGGACTACTACGCTGATGTCGATCCACGGGCTGCCCGCGACGAGATCGGTGGGCAACTCATCCAGCGCTTCGGCCTGCTGCCGGGTGAAAAGACTTTCGGCATCGCAAGACATGGCGACAATCAAAATACCTTCTTCCCCTTCATTTAAGAGGCCATGGGGCACCAGCAGGTCGAGGTGTTGGGTTGCGTCGGCTGGATTGGTCACCCGTACCTCGATGTTGGGACCGGGAATGTTGCGGCCCTGCCAATAGTGCATTACCACGCTCCGGTCGCAGTTGACGCTCTCTACGGTGTCTGCCCAGCGGGAGCCATCGTTGAGTAGCACGGAGAAGGGGTCGTCCAGGTAGCCATTGGCATTGTCATCCACACCATTGCGAATTTCGAAGGTGAACTCTTCGGACTGAACCGTCTGGCCGGTTGTCTCGAGGGTTGCCGTGGCGCGGACCCGATAGGCGTTGTTTACGGGCAGGGTAAAGGTGGCCGCTTCCAAACCACGCAACTGCTTCTGCACGCGTTCCAGGGGCAGTGCCGCCGCGAATACCGGGTTCTGTTTTCCGAAATCATCCGCGTTTTGGAGTTCCTCGGGAATGAGGAAGCCATCGCGATCCTGGTCGATATTGTTGAACCGGGTCGCGGACAATCCCGGAAGGCGGGCGCCCACTTCGACAGGAGAGAGGGCCATGTCGGTATTGAGGTCGAGTTCCGTGAAGACGGACTGTAGATAGGCCGGGAGGTCGATTTCGGCTTCCAGTTCCTGGCGGGTCAACACGCCATTGTCATTGAGATCTACGATTCCGTATCGCAACGTGTCGAAATCCAGGCCAGCGGCCTCGGTTTCCGCAAAG
>JAUIMA010000643.1 GCA_030432675.1 Candidatus Hydrogenedentota bacterium
AACGACTTAAAGCGCACCCGAACAACTGGCACGCTTTCGGCTTTATCCGTTTAGACACACAACACGCGGAAAGCCGACCATGAACACGAAACACCTCCAAAAGCACTTCGAAGACCTCGGGGTCCAGTTTACGGCCCGCTCCCACGAGCAGGTTCACCACCTTGGGGAACACAGTGGATGGCGGCACCACATTCACCGGCCGGAACTACGTGTCCAGGCTCGAAACTGCGTGCTCGTCTATGAAGACGCCTTTCAGGACGAACTGGCAGTATCTGTTCGCCGCGCCGGTTCTTCCCGTGAGGTGCTCATTCTGACGATAGGCTACTTCAATACGGAGGTGCACTTCCTGTGTCAGGTCCACGAAGAGCGACTGGTTACGCAGGAAAGCACCGCACGTGGCCCTCGAGCGCTGGAGGACCAGATAGCCGCCTTTCAACGCCAGATTAAGCCCGCGAAAAGCCGCAAGAAGCGCAAGCGTCAAGCCTGTGCCTTGTCCTACACCGCAGCCAATCAACGGGTGCCCATGACGGAAGCGGAATATGAGGCCTACATCACCCTGGCTGAGGCATGTCGAAAGACCAAGTTTATGGCCATGGAGGGGCCGGTGGTGAGGCAGTATGGACCACACGAAACGAACACTTACCGGACGGCCCTGATGCGCATAGCGACCTGTCATAAACAGTGGCTCCGTGCACCGGCGGCCTGGAAGGCGGGAAGTCGTAACCCGGATAAGGCCTTCCGGGATTTGCTGCACCATCTTTTCGGCCACTATCCCGTGCCGGAATTTCTGGCGACCGTATGGTTTCGACGTCGGGTGGATTGGATTCCCTGCTACATTGCGGTGTCGCAGGGAGCTCCTATCCGCAAGGCCCCCGGATTCACCTTTCCATTCACCAAGAAAATGGCCCACCACATGATGAATGCGCCCGCGCGCTTTACCATGGAAGAAGCCATCCGCTGGGGACAGATCCAGGGGCTTGGAGGAAACGAGCGCTTTTTTGCGGCGATCCAAGCGACGCGCATGACGCCCGTCTTTCGTAATAATCCTAAGGGGCACGCTTTCTGGCAGACCGTGCTGGCGTGGCTCCTCCAGTATCCCATGCTCGACACAGCGCACTTCGGCCCCCTGGTGGACTATATTCGCCAGGAGAAACGTCGCAATCCAAACTTCACGATGGCGGGTCGTTCACCCAAAGCCCTGTTGCGGGCCATGGAGACGTGGCATGCCGCCTTAAACGCGGGCTACCACCGGGATACCCGGGTTCCCGCCACCTGGCAGGGACATCAATTGGATTGGTGGTGGTCTGAGACGGAGCCGGGCGGGCTGATTACGGATTGGCGATTGGTGGAAATAACGTCGGCCGAGCGCCTCCGTGAAGAAGGAATAACGATGAAACACTGTGTGAGCACCTATCATTGGGGATGCGCCAAAGGGCGGGTTGCCATCTGCTCCTTGCAGCGCAATGGCGTGCCCCGATTAACGGTTGAATATCTGCCGAACACCCATGAGATCGGAGAGGTCCGTGGTAAGACGAACCGAGTTCCCTCGACATTGGAGTGGCGCATCCTCAATCGGTGGGCAGCGACCAAGCGGTTGGGGTGATGGAATGGGTTATAATGGCACGATGGCGACACATCGAATGGTGTGTTTCCACATCACCCCGTCCCCTCCAACCGAACCGCTACAAACGGCGTGCGTATCCATCGCCCTCCCTATCGAGGAAGGATACCGCGTCCGCGAGTCATTGACGTTAACCGGTAGCGATAACCCCGTCGGCCACACAGGCTGACGCGTAAAGAGTAATCCCATGAACGATCACGCAACGACTACACCTGTTGAAATTCCGGGCTCCGTCGGGGAAGGCGGCGGACAAGTCCTTCGCACGAGCCTGGCCCTGGCTATCCAGACTGGAAAAGCCTTCCACATTACGAACATCCGTGCGAAGCGAAAAACCCGAGGCCTGCGCGCCCAGCACCTCGCATGCGTACGTGCCGCTGCGGAGATCTGCGGCGCGACGGTGACCGGGGACGAAATCGGCTCTGGAGAAGTCACGTTTGTGCCGGGACCGGTCCAGGCGGGTGAATACAGCTTCGACATTGGCACCGCCGGGAGTACGACGCTGGTCTTGCAGACCGTGCTTCCTCCCCTGCTCGGTGCAGACGGGCCGTCTACGGTGACGATAACCGGCGGCACCCATAATCCCATGGCCCCGCCCATCGAATTTCTGGGCCACGCCTTCTTGCCGGAACTGAAAAAGATGGGTGCCGAGGTGACGCTGACCGTCGAACGGGCAGGGTTTTATCCTGCCGGTGGTGGGTGCATCAAGGCGGAGATTAGCCCGGTGAGCGCCTGGGAGTCCTATGAACTCCTCGATGGTGGCGAAACGGTGGGCCTTTCCGCCTCGGTGACCCTTTCGAAACTGCCGGAGCACATCGCCGAGCGTGAGCTGGAAACGATTCAGCAAAAACTCGGAATGGAGGATGAAGCCATGCACATTGTGCTGGCCGACTCTGATGGACCGGGGAACGTCGTCCAAATCACCGCAGAGCGCGAGCATGTCACCGAGCTATTCACCGGCTTCGGGGCCAAGACGGTGCCCGCCGAAAAAGTCGCGAAGGGCGTTGCGCGGGACTATCAAAACTACCGACGGAACACCGCCCCCGTGGGTGAGTATCTGGCCGACCAGTTGCTGCTGCCCCTGGCCATCGGCGCAGGCGGTCGCTTCCGCACCAGCAAGCCCAGTCAGCATACACGGACCAACGCCCAGGTTATCCAACAGTTTCTACCGACGAAAATTCACGAAAACAAAGTCGACGACTTCATCTGGGAAGTACACGTCGAGCCGTAGGCCTATAAAGGAAAACACCATGAAGTCGCGAGATATCATCGCCATTGGAATCCCAAAGCACCTTGTAAAAATCGCGCAGCGCACGCTGGCCGCCGCCCAACAGAGCGGCATGAAAAAGCGGGCGATGCCGGATTTCCTGGCGGCGGTCTGGAGCAATCCGGAAGCCAACGTGACGGACCCCATCGCGGCGGATCTCGCAACATCTCTGGTGGACTACAAAGCCTCCGCCAAAAACTTCGAAGCCCGGGAAAGCCCGGCACCCTATCGCCAATGGGGAACAGATCTGGAACCCCAGTCGGTGCAGCAGATGGTGCACGCCTGCGAACTG
>JAUIMA010000060.1 GCA_030432675.1 Candidatus Hydrogenedentota bacterium
CGGAACCCCCCTATGCCACAGCCACGGTGAAGGATGACGACAGCGTGGATGCCGACTACACGGTCATCAACAACTAATCCGGTATCCCGCCGGTTGCCATAGAGACGCCGCCCCGGTCACCGCGACCGGGGCGGTTTGTCGCATGACAGGGCCTGAAAATCGCCCTGTCCGATTGCGGGACGTTTTCCCCATTCCGAACCCTGTTTGCACGCCCCCTCCTGTGGGGCGTATGATCAGATCAGGCCGTAACGGTAGAAAGCAGTTATGATTCGTAGTTATGAGAGCGACGACTTAGAGGACCTTCTGGACACGTGGTATGCCGCGTCCCAGATCGCCCATCCCTTCCTCACCGAAGACTTTTTCGATTTGGAACGGCACAACATCCCCAACATCTACCTCCCCATGGCCGACACCTTCGTCTATGTGAAGGAAGATCATGTCGTGGGCTTCATCGCGGTCATTGGCAACGAAGTGGGGGCCATCTTCGTGCACCCCGTACACCACGGCCAGGGTATCGGCCGCGCCCTCATGGACCACGCCCGCAATCTCCGGGGCAATCTCGAAGTGGAAGTCTTCAAGGCCAACCGCATCGGCCGCGACTTCTACCGCCGTTACGGCTTCGCCTTCATGGAAGAACACATCCACGAAGAAACCGGCGAACCCCTCCTGCGCCTCGTCTACGACACCAACCAGGCCCGCCGCTCCGAAGGCACCGTCTAGCGCACTCACCCATCGCGAGCCAGTGTCGCAAGTCGTGTGGGGCGCTGTCGCGCAAGGAAAAGTGACGGCGCTTCCATACCCATGTGCTTTCCCATCCACAGCGTGAACGAGCCTACCGCCACTGGGACAAGAACGTGCGATACCGTCCCTTATGAAGCACCGGCGGCCCAACGGGCCCGGTGCCAAAGGCACTGCCCCTAATAGCCCAGTGCCGCGCCGTCTTTACGCGGGTCAGATCCGCCAAAGTAACGGAGCGGTTCATCTTCGCGCCAGATGGCCTGGTAGCCACCGTGCGCGCCATTTCCCTTCCGCACGCGGTGTCCCATCTCGGCGAGACCCAGGCGCACTTCATCGCTAATGCCTTGTTCAAATACCAGCTCGCCGCCGTTCTCCATACGCGACCCTTTGGGCTGCGAACTACCGCTGTGCCCCAGGCGGGGCTGGTCGGTTGCCTGTTGGGGCGACAGACCAAAATCAATCATATTCATCACGACCTGCGCGTGGCCCTGCGGTTGGAAATCGCCGCCCATCACGCCGAAAGCCATCACGGGTTGCCCGTCACGGGTCATAAACGCCGGGATAATGGTGTGGAATGGTCGCTTGTGCGGTTCCAGTTTATTGCGATGGTTCGGATCGAGCGAGAACGCCTCGCCTCGGTTCTGCACAACGAAGCCCACTCCGTCGGGACAGATCTTCGATCCAAAGCCGGCGTAGTTACTTTGAATAAACGAAATCATATTGCCTGCGTCGTCCGCTGCGGAGAGGTAAACCGTGTCGCTGTCCAGTTCGGGGTCCCCGTAGGAAACGTCGGTGCTCGCACGATCGGGGTTGATAAGGGCGGCGCGCTTTTTTGCGTATTCCTTCGAGATCAGCGCCTCAATGGGCACGTCCGCAAAGGCGGGATCCGCGTAGTACATCGCGCGATCCTCAAAGGCCAGTTTTTTCGCCTCGGCGAAGAGGTGCAGGTGTTCCGCCGAGTTGGGTACCATGCTGCCAATATCAAATTGCTCGAGGATGTTCAGTATCTGTAAGGCCGCGATGCCCTGGCCGTTCGGCGGGATTTCCCACACATCCCAGCCTCGGTAGTTGCTGCTCACCGGCTCGACCCAATCGGCGGTGTGGTCGGCTAAATCCTTCATCGCCATGAAGCCATCCATTTCTTTCGATTTCGCGACAATGGCCTCGGCTATCCAGCCCGTGTAAAACGCGGCGGGGCCCTCTGCGGCGATGGCCGCATAGGATTTCGCGAGCATGGGGTTCTGGAATATTTCGCCGTAGGTCGGCACACGTCCCCCAGGGTGATACACGGGGGCCAGGTGGGGCGCGTCTTCGCTTTTCCAGGAGTCGAATTGCTCCGTGATGATGGGCGAGATTGGGAAACCCTCTTGGGCTGTGGCGATGGAACCTTCGAGGCACTGTGCAAGCGAGAGTTTTCCAAAGCGCTCGCTCAACAGGCCCCATCCACTCACACAACCCGGCACGCTCCAGGAAAGAGGCGATCGCCCCGGAATGGACGTGAGACCGAGCTTGCTCGCTTTGTCCAGGTTCCACGCGTAGGGTGCACGACCGCTCGCATTGAGTCCATAAAGGCGCTGATCCTTTTCCACCCAGAGAATCGCGAAGAGATCACCACCGATACCGTTGCTCGCCGGTTCCGTCAAGCCCAGCATCGCATTCGTCGCGATGGCCGCATCCACACAATTGCCACCGGCCTTCAGAATATCGATACCCGCCATGGCGGCAAGGGGTTGGCTGGCACAGACCATACCGTGCCGTGCGACGACGGTCGACCGGTTACGGTTACGTGCGTCCAGGCGCGTCGTATCGATACGCGGACCCGTGCGATTGGCCTGGCCTTCAGCCCGGGCTGACTCCGCAGTGGCCACAGCCGTTGTTGAGGCGGCCGCGAGGGTACGCAGGAACATGCGACGATTCATATCCGAATCTCCTGGTAGCAACCCACCATTTCTAAACGGACGTATTCGCGCCCATGGAAAGCAGGTTTTCCTCCATACTAAAGATGGCCGTTACCCGTTGCAATAAATACGTTCCCGAGCCAATCTCGTCCTGCTGCGGTTAGGACACGTGGAGGGAGTTATCGCAGCATTCTGGAGACGCGGGACGGCTCTCCGGGCGCAGTTCACGCGGCGTACATTGGGTGGGTGAGCCTGCGGCCACCGGGACAGGTCCTATGGAGCGCCGTCGGCCCGACGGCAGGGACGTTCTGCCGCAAGTGCCCGTAGAAACACGAAACTCCCCGCGATCCTTTCAGGAAACCCGACGCAGCAAAGAAAACCCCAAGGCGGCAGCATGTCCCGGTGGGCCAGGGAAAAGATACGGCGCTTCGATAGCAGCGCACTATCCCTTCCATCGCGTCGCCGAGCCTTCTGCCACCGGGACAGGAACGCGCGTCCGAGTACCAGGCGTCACGGCCGAGTCTTCGTGCGGGTACCACATCGCTTGGGGTGACCTTGAGCGCCCATGCGCGATACCGTCCCTATGGAGCGCCGTTGGCCCGACGGCAACGGTGCCAACGGCACCGAAACACATCGAATGGCCCTGCACATTTCAACCCCATCCAAGTGACGGCAATTGGGCTGACCACACGCCTTCCGGCCCTCACCACAACATGACATGACAGGCCGGAGGCCTATCCCACGATGGGCCGTTCTTCTTAGCAAGGTCTGGCCCCAAAACCGCAGGCCAAGCCCCCCCCTTAATTCGAGCGGGCTTTGTCCATCAGGTCGGTGAAACGCTTGAAGAGATAGCGGCTGTCGTGGGGGCCGGGTGATGACTCGGGGTGATACTGGACGCTGAAGATGGGCTTGGTCTTGTGGGCCATCCCCGAGCAGGTCTGGTCGTTGAGGTGGGTGTGGGTCACGGTGAGCTGGCTGGCGTCCAACGATTCGGGATCGACCGCGAAGCCGTGGTTTTGCGCGGTGATTTCCACCTGGCCGCTTTCATGAAACTGGACCGGCTGGTTGCCACCCCGGTGTCCGAACTTCAATTTGTAGGTCGAGCCGCCGAGCGCGTGGGCCAGAATCTGGTGGCCCAGACAAATGCCGAAAAGGGGCTTCCCACTCTCAATCAGCGCTTCCACCGTCGGGTAGATATAGGGCAGGGCCGAGGGGTCACCGGGGCCATTGGACAGGAACACCCCGTCGGGATTGTGGCTGAGTACGTCTTCTGCCGAGGCCGTCGCCGGGAGTACCGTGACTTTGCAGCCTGCGAAGTCGAGCAGGCGCAGGATGTTTTCCTTCATCCCGAAATCGAGGGCCACCACGTTGTAGGCACCCGAACCCGAGCCGGCATACTCATAAGCCGCATCGATGGTCACTTCTTTCACGAAGTCCGAACCCGCCATATCGGGCGCATCCTGAGCCTTTTTCACGAGGACGGCGTGGTCGCTTTCCACCGTGCTGATGACGCACTTGAGGGCACCCTTTACACGCAGGATCTTGGTAATGGTCCGTGTATCGACCTCGTCGATGGCCACAATGTTATTGGCCTTGAGGTAATCGGGGAGGCTCTGGGTCGAACGCTGGTTACTGGGCTCGAAGCAGCATTCTCGCATGACGAATCCGCGCACGAAGGGCTGGCGGGACTCGATATCGTCTTCGTTGACGCCGTAATTGCCGATATGGGGGTAGGTCATGGTAACGACCTGGCCGGCGTAGGAGGGGTCGGTCAGGATTTCCTGATAGCCCGTCATGCTGGTATTGAATACCAGTTCTCCCGTGGCTTCACCTTCCGCACCAACGGCGCGGCCTTCAAATACGGTACCATCTTCCAGGGCTAGCAAGGCTTTCACGACAGACTCCACTCGGGGTTTATTTGCGACAAAAATCGGGCTAGTATAGCAAATATTCGCGGGTGAAATCCCGCTTTACCTGTTTGGGCGGTGGGCCAAACCGGAACAGGGCCCTTCCCGCCACCCCTTCACAGGGTCATGCGCATGACTGGGCGTCGCCCATGAGGACGCCCCATTCGGTCACTTCCCGCACGAGGGGCACCGAGGGGGTCAGGTCCATCTGGGCACAATAAGCCACATCCGACGCCATATCGATGGCCCGCAATTTTGCGGCATGGGGCGCGGCCGCAAAGAGCGCGTCAAACCCGGCATCGTTGATACGCTCCCGCCAATCAGCGAATACATCGGCCCCTTCGCCAATTTCACCCCCCGCCTTCATAGCAATCGCCACGGCCGCGCAGCGGTCTTCCTGGGCATCAAAGTCCGGCTGTCCGGTCAATCCCGCCGGAATGAGCACGGCGTTTCGCTCCAGATTGGCCGCATACCGGGCCACCGCCGACGCGTTGACCGTGGTCCCCATGAGAATGGTGGGTGCGCCCGCCGAAGAGACCAGCCGCCCCGCCCCGGTAGTGGTGGTAAAGATAACGTCCCGGCCGTCGGCGTGATGGGCTTCCTGGGGACTGTTCCCATAGTGGAAACCTTCGGGCGGAATACCACCCCGCTCCCCATAGAGGAGGGCCTCTGGGTAGGCCTCCCGGGCACGCAGGGCCTCTTCCACCTCACGCACCGCCAGGATGGACCGGGCACCGCAATCAAAGAGCATGGCGGCCGTGGCGCTCGCCCGCAGGGCATCCACCACAATCGCCGTGCACTCATGCTGCACCGCAAATTCGCACCCCGCCTCCCCTTCAATAATATGCCAACGCATGATAGGTTCTGCTTTCTCTGGTCGCGGTGATTCCACGGGGACTGCACCGACGTGATGTTGAGGGTTGGGGTAAGCCTGCGGCGTGGCCTACTCGGCCACGTGGGCAAGCGCATTCAGCTTGGACGTCGGGGCTGTCCCCCTCCCCCCTACGACCGAGGCACCGTGCCATCAATCACATAGCGCAACACCTGAATAATCTGTTCGGTGGACGAGGTCACCGCCAGGGCCGCCGCGTCGATTTCTTTCAAGGCATGGTTCAGCGCAGAATCGTGATACGTAATCAGGGGCTTGTCATTCGCCACGGCAAAGCCCGCATCAAAGGCCGCGTTCCACTGGCGGTACTGGTCGCCAAAACGCACAATCACCAGATCTGCCTCCTGGATCAGGGTCCGGGTCCGGATGGCATTCAGCTTGGCCGCCTTGTGGTCCTTCCAGAAGTCATCGGACTCGGCACCCAGAATCGCCACGCCACAGTCGTCGCTCGCACTATGGTCCAGGACGGGTGTGTTGTAGTCCACCGGCAGGTCCGCTTCGATGGTGGCGTCCGTCAGTTCTTTCCGCCAGTTGCTGTGAATCTCACCCGCCAGATAGACGGTCCAGGCTCTCTCTTCCATGATATGGTTCCTCGGTGCACTAGGCGCATCGTACAAGATGCGATGGTGTGGGCCTTCAGCCCGTTGGGGGATAATGTAATGCTTACCTGGGGCGCTTCCCCAGGCGGTTTGATATCGCACGGCAGGTGCGCAGGAGGACCAAGGGCCCAAATCCCTGCCCCCGTGGCTCAGCCCGCAGGCACAGCGGCCTGTTGCGCAACAATATGGGCTACGATGGCCGGGCCATGTTCGCGGCTGTTTTCCACGAAGACCACATTGGACTCACACCCCGCGCACAAGGTACCGGCCACATAGATACCCGGCACGGTCGTTTCGTGGTGTTCCGTCAACACGGGCTTCCCGGTGGAATGGTCCACATGGGCTCCCGTACTCTCCAGCAACGTGGTATCGGGCTCGTAGCCGGTCATGGCCAACACAAAATCGTTGGGCACCTCCACCAGCTCGCCCGATTCCGTCCGCACGACCACGTCGTCCATCCGGATTTCCGCCACCTCACTATTCCGAAAGGCCCGAATGGACCCTTCCTTGATGCGGTTTTCAATATCCGGCTCCACCCAATACTTGGTGTGAAACCGCTCGCCCCGCATCATGATGGTCACATTGGCCCCCTCGCGATAGAGCTCCAGGGCCACCTCGGCCGCCGAAGATCCCGCACCCACAATCATGACATCGTGGTCGGCATAAAAGTGGGCTTCTGAATAACGGTGGGTCACCTTGGGCAAATCGCCGCCGGGCACATCCAGCGGCCGGGGACTGTCATAAAAGCCCGTGGCGAAGACCACATTCCGGGCCTGCCAAATCAAATCGCGGCCATACATGTCGCGGGCGGCAAGTTCAAACACGTCACCCTGTTTCTCAATGGCCACCACCTCGCGGTACGTGACCACTTCGAGTCCAAAGTAGTTGACGAAGGCGCGGCAATAACGGAGATACTCGCGGCGGGTGGGGTTCTTCTCGTCGATGAGGAGGGGAAAACCGCCCAGCTCCAATTTGTCGAAGGTGGAAAACCAGCGCATGTAGGTGGGGTGTTTGAGCAAGGCGCCGCATACCGGCCCCTTGTCGATGGCCACGGCACGCAGGCCCTTGGACTGGGCCTCGTGGAGCGCCACCAGGGCCGCCGGACCGGCACCCACCACCAGTAAATCGAGGGTTTCATCGATTCCATAATTTTTCACGGGTACTACCTCCAAAAGGCCATTTTAACATAGGAAGGAGGCGGCGGGCACCGTGGAACCCGGCCCACGGTGAAACGTGCTATACTGGGACGGCGCGGGCACCCCCAACCTTCCCCGGATCCCGTCCGGGTCTTCGACCCACTTTCATGGGCTCGATGCGCATCATCAACCGGTAACGGACCGGTGGAGCATTGCCATGAAGGTTGCCATGATTTCCCCCATCGCCTGGCGCACGCCCCCGCGACATTACGGCCCCTGGGAACGGGTGGTCTCGCTCCTGACGGAAGGCCTGGTGGCACGCGGCATCGACGTGACCCTCTTTGCCACAGGCGACTCACAGACCACCGGAACCCTTTCCAGTGTCTGCCCGCGAGGCTATGAAGAAGACCGCACCATCAACGCAAAGGTATGGGAATGCCTGCACATCGCCGAGGTCTTTGAGCGGGGCGATGCCTTCGACATCATCCACAACCATTTCGACTTTCTGCCCCTGAGCTATTCGCATATGACGAAGACGCCCCTGGTCAGCACCATCCACGGCTTCTCTTCGCCGGAAATTCTCCCGGTCTACAAAAAATACAACGACAGCACCCACTATGTGGCCATCAGCGACGCGGACAAATCCCCCGACCTCGAATACGCCGCCACGGTCCACCATGGCATCGATTTAGGGGAGTTTCGATTCCGCGCCGATTCGGAAGGCTACCTGCTTTTCTTCGGGCGCATTCATCCCCACAAGGGCACGAAGGAATGTATCGAAATCGCCCGCGCGACCGGGAAGAAACTCGTGCTGGCAGGTATCGTGCAAGATACGCGCTATTTCGAGGAGGAGATTCAGCCCCACCTCGACGAGGACCGTTGTGTCTACATCGGCAGTGTGGGACCGGAAGAGCGGGATGCCGTTCTGGGCGGTGCCCTGGCCCTCCTCCACCCCATTCACTTCGATGAACCCTTCGGACTCTCGGTCGTGGAAGCCATGGCCTGTGGTACACCGGTCCTGGCGATTAACCGGGGCAGCATGCCCGAAGTCATCGAGCCGGGGGTCACCGGGTTCCTCGTGCACGATGCGGCCGAAATGGCCGACGCCGTGGATCGGGTTGCCGGGCTGGAACGGGCCGCGTGTCGCCGATGGGTCGAAGCGCACTTCACCGTCGACCGAATGGCCGCGAATTATGAAGCCGTCTACCAACAGATCATTCAGGGACCATAGCCCCTGTCGCTGGAGACTGCGTGATTCAGCCGCCCAGTAAGGCAGCGAGTAACTCGTCCAGATTCACGTTTGCCACCGATGTGGTGCGGTCACTCATGGCGTAGGGCAAAATGATTTCGTTGCCGTGACGCAGCGACCCACAGCTGTACACCACATTGGGCACATAGCCTTCCCGATCCTCACCCTCCGGACACAATAGCGGTTCCCGCAGGCGTCCGATGACCCGGGTGGGGTCGTCCAAATTCAACAAGACCGCGCCGATGCAATAGGTTCTCATGGGGCCCACCCCGTGGGTTATGACGAGCCATCCGACATCCGTCTCGATGGGTGACCCACAGTTCCCCAACTTGACCGACTCCCAGACTTCGGCCGGCCGGAGCAACATTTCGGGATCGCTCCAATAGTGCGGATTGGGGGATTTCATGATGAGGATGTTTTCATCGTCCTGCCGCGAAAGCATCACGTAGTTGCCGTTGATGCGCCGGGGAAAAAGGGCCATGCCTTTGTTTTGCGCCGCCCGGCCATTGAGGGTAAGGACGCGAAAGTGGAGAAAGTCGGTGGTCTCGATGAGCTGGGGTAAAATGTCGCGACCATTGTATGCCGTGTAGGTTGCGAAATAGACGCTTCGCCCATCCTCCTCGACAAAGCGCACAAACCGGGCATCCTCGATCCCGTTGCTTTCATTGGTCGATACCGGAAAAATAATGCGCTCACTCAGGGCAAGCGATTCGGGGAACTGCAATTCGTAATTGGAATCCGCCAGCCACTGGATACACTCCAGGGTGTGCCGCATGTCGTGGTGCATGGGCAGGTTTTCCCACTGGACATGAGCGACACGGGCAGCAAGCTCCGTTCGGGTAAAGGTGTCGGCCAGTGGCGCCATGACCGATTCCGCGCAGTCATTGTGGAATCCCATCTCATGCAACTTGAAGATGAAAATGCGTTTCCGGTAATTGGGATTGGGCAACAACTGCGGCTCTTCCACAAAACGAGAGGACGCCGGCACCTCGACGTCGCCTGTGGAAGTTAGAATGCCCTCCCGAAACTCGATAGAGGAAATGTGCCCCTCGCCGGTCGCGCGAAGGCTCATGATGAATCGCAGGGCCCCGTCCGCCACGCCGGACTGGTCGGGATGGGGAACAATAGAAGGATTGAAGAGCGCGGCCGATTCGAGGGAGTACTCGCCGGAAAAAAGCGCGCCTATGAGCAGCTTCCGGGCGGTCGAGATGGGTTTCTGCGTAAAGATATGGGCTTCCACCCGTTGGAAGTTGGCCACCAGTTTTTCTTCGAGATGCGCGTGCCGTTCGTCAAAGGCGTTGCAGACCTGTTTGAGTTCCCTATCCACTTCGTCTTCGGTCAGCGCCAGAGTACGCCCGATTATGGCCGCAATGTGCGCCGTGTTTCCGGGGATAAAAGGGCGAACAATCACCCGAGAGACATCAGGAAGTAACCGAAAGGATTGGCGCCGAAGGGAAATAGTCGTCATACGCCGGCACGCAGCGGGTGTTCCGCGTAGTTCATTTCCGCCAGGGCAAGGTGAAAGGCGAGGGTCGATTCGGCTCCCTGATTTTCATTGACCCGATCGCAATGCAATCCGTCGCCACAGCCTCCCGTGCCGGGGTCGTATAGGGGCAATCCGAGATCGTTGCGCCCCAGAAACCATTCAAAGGCACGGCGGGCTTCTTTCGACCAAGTCGTTTCACCGGTAGCACGAAAGGCCTCCAGACACGCGGCGACCATGGCCTGGGCTTCCACCGGCTGCTGATCGAAGTCCGCGCGGGCCCCATTCCGAACATAGAATCCGTCGCTACCAATAGGCCGGAAATGCTCTGATTGCGTCGTTTGCAACGAGGTCAGCCACCGCAACGACTTCAGTCCTATCTCGAGGGCTTCCGGTTTGGAGGAGTTATTTCCGCTCACAATGAGCGCATGACAGAGACGGGCGTTGTCATACGTAACAATGGGCTCGAACCAGGGCCAGTCTTCCGTTGCACTGTTCTTCCAGAGCGTAATCAGTTTTTCGGTAAGCACCGCGTAGGCATCGCGCGCCGGTGCTGAGCCTGGATATTGCCGCAGATACTCGTGGATGCCCAACAGCGTGAAGGCCCACGCCCTCGGGGAGGTAAAGGAGAGTACGATTTCGAGGGCCTGCTCAAACAGCTGGGCCGATAGCCTTCGCCGCCCATCATCACGAGAACGGGCCGCGCCGACCCCTAAGGCCCAAAGGGCGCGGCCATGACTATCCTCACTCCCCGTCTCCTCCAGCCACTGGCGCCCGTGACTCATGAAATTCCGAAAACGTCGTGTCTTATCATTAAATGCCGCCGCAAGAAAGGCGAGATAACTGGTCGTGAGTACATCCAGATTTCCGGCGGGGGTGGTTCCACCAAGTTCGGTCAGATGATTGCACAGTATAAAGGCGCGGGCGTTGTCATCAACGCAGTATCCATGGTGAAAATTGGGCACATTAAAGATCGCGTGCTGAAAGATACCCGTGCCATCGCTCATACGCAGGATGTGATCCAGACGGAGCGGGGGTAACTCATAGGGTCGGCTGGCAAGGGTCCAGTCCACGAATGCCGTGCGTGGTACCGCCTTGCGATCGGCGCATGCGTGGGTCATTGATGCCATGTAGTCTTTAGCAACTGCGGGCCAGATCATCTCCCGGCCGATTGCGTAAGCCTCGGTGCGGGTCTTGGACATCTTTTCCGGGTCACCGAGATACTCGCAGACAGCATCCGCAATGGCCCCTGAATCGTTAAAGGGCACAAGTATACCCCGCCCCTCTGCGAGCAGTTCTTTCGCATGCCAGTAGGGCGTGGAAACCACGGCCTTGCCCGCGCCAAAGACATAGGCCAGGGTACCCGACGTAATTTGCCCCTCGTTGGGATAGGGCGTCAGGTAGACATCGGTCGCGCAGATAAATTCGCTCAGATCTTCCAGAGAGACGAATTGGTTGTAAAAAATAACGTGGTCTTTGACACCCCGCTCCTCCGCCAGCCGTTCCAGGCCAAGCCGGTAGCGTTCCCCCTCGCGGGCCAGCAAGTGGGGATGGGTTGCGCCAAGCACCAGGTAAACCACATCAGGATGGGCCTCCACAATCGCCGGAAGGGCTTCGATCACATGCTCAATGCCTTTCCCGGGCCCAAGGAGCCCGAAAGTAAGCAGCACGGCCCGCCCCTCGACACCGAACTGGGCCTTCGACAACTCAGAATCCGAAAAGGGGATATCGGGAATACCATGAGCAATGATGTCAATCTTGCTTTCCGAGACCCCATAGGTATCCCGCAGAATCTCTGCCCCTTTTCGTGCCATCACGACCAACCGGTCACTCCGAACAATCAACTCGTCCATCACCTTCCGCTGATCCGAATTGGGCTCACTCAGGATGGTGTGGAGGGTTGTGACAACAGGCATTCGGACTTCTTTCAGCAGGGCCAGCAGATGACTCCCCGCCGGACCGCCGTAGATCCCGAACTCATGTTGCACGCACAGCAGGTCTGTATTGTAGAAATTCAGATAATCTGCCGCCCGCCGATAGGAATTCAGATCTTTTTCCTGAATCTCAAAATGAACTCGGGGTGGATATTCGTACCCTTCTGAGCGGTCATTGACCGCACCTGCGAAACACTGGGCTTCTGGAAACGTTTCGCTCACGGCCTCACAGAGATCGTGTGTGAAGGTGGCAATGCCGCAGAGTCTGGGCAGGTAGTTACCCAGAAACGCGATGTTTTTGGGAACGGAGGCGTTGCTCAATAGTTCTCGCTTCGTTTACGTATCCGCGTGCAGAGGGGCCACATCTTTAGTTGGAATCACGTTTTGATCAGAAAGTTTCCGTAGCAGGCTAATAAACAAAGAACCTGCAAGGACAAAGCACATGGACGGACACCTTAAACTGGTGAACCCATCGCATCATGCCAGCGACAGCTCATTCTTGGTCCGGGGGAGCTGCTGAAGGAGATCGGCCACCTTATTTCTTGGGCAAGGTAGAGATGGCAGATTCTGCCTGTTTCGCCTTTTTCTTTTTCAGATCTTTGGCATTCTGAACGCTTTTCTGCTTCTTGTCTTTGTTCTTGCTTTTGGGACTCTTGTCACCCATGATCAGACTTCCTTTGTGTCACATACCTATTGATCTGCCCAACCTCGGAGTGAGATCGCGGCAGCAACAGGGGTACGGCGTGATCGGTGTGCGCATTCTCGATCGTCGTCGTAGTGACGATCCGGTGGGGCCCGTGGTGATGGCCGGAGGATAATCGTCTCAGATGTGAAGAGAAGACGATTGAAGGAAGGCAGAAAGCACAGCAAGTGTAGTGGGCTGTGGGTACTGTCGCTCAAGCAACCTACTGTCAGTATACGCCTTCGCCCGAAGAAAAGCTATAATCGTAGTTTTGAACCCAGGGACCGCAGGCCTCCCTTAGCCCTGCTACCCCGGCTCACCGCCACATCCATACGGCGGACGCCCCCGACTTTAAAGAAACGGAGTACAATGCGTTATCAGGGAACCATTACGGAATGGAATGACGAACAGGGCTATGGCTTCATCACTCCGGACACGGGCGGGGGACGGATCTTCGCTCACATCAAGGCATTCGCCAGGCATTCAACACGCCCGGGTGTGGGCGATGTACTGACCTATGAGTTGGCAAAGGACCAACGTGGAAGGATTCGTGCTGAGCGTGTCACCGTTCCAGGCACGCGCTATTCCAACGGCGGGCCCACACCCTGGAGTCGTCATGGTGGAACGTTACTTGCCCTGGCGGTCATCGCCATCCTGATTGGCGCTACGCTCCTGGGCAGGCTGCCAATCTTCGTGCCCGCACTCTATGGCGTGGCAAGCCTCTTGGCCTTCGCGGCCTATGGAAAAGATAAATGGGCCGCCAGGAACGGTCGTTGGCGAACTGCAGAAAGTACGCTCCTCCTCCTTGGGATAGTAGGCGGATGGCCCGGTGCCCTGGCAGCCCAACGGGTATTCCGCCACAAGTCGAGCAAGCGATCATTCCAAATCGTCTTCTGGCTGTCCGTACTACTCAACAGCGCGGCCCTCGGCCTCTTGCTCACACCCCAGGCTGAGGAACTTCTCCATCAACGTTTCATTGACGCTATGTGGGTGCGCTGACACAGCGAGAGCCGCACCGAACATGAACCGCGCATTGTGGGTCATCAGCAGCGTGCAACGAACGATGTCGCTCCGGCGCTCGTCCGACCACCAGCAAACAGGTCATGAATCACACCGGAGAACCGGCGTAGCGAGCCCTGGAGGCTATACGGCCCACGAGTCCCACCCGTCCCACTCGTCCCACAGTGTGAAAAAAAGATTCATCGGAAAAAGCGGGGCAACGCTCATGTTGCTCATCATATTTGAGGCCTGAAAGGCCACCGCACTGTCACGCAAGAAACACCTGTTCTGTGAAGCTCAAGACACCCGAACCCGACCGGCGGTCGCGTGGGATCGGGTGGCACAATGAGTTTCCGTGACTTGTTTCTTACCCTCTATTTGCTCAGGAGCCGAAAAAAGCCCCGAGCGTGCTGCCCGGGGCTTAACAAATTTCCTGAAATGATGGCTTAGCCTCAGCCCGCCTTCACCATGAGGTCGGCCACCAGCTTGCTGAACTTGCCGGGATTCGGAAGGTCACCCCCTTCGGCCAACACCGCCTGGCCGTAGATGAGCTGGGCGTAGTCGTCCAACTGAGCATCTTCGGCATTGGCCTCGAAAAGATCGTGGAGCTTCGTCAGGATGGCGTGATTCGGGTTGAGCTCGAGGATGCGCTTGGAAGTCGGTACATCCTGACCCATCTGCTTCATCATCTGCTCCAACTGGGGCGTAAGGTCCGCGCCATCGGTGACCAGACAGGCGGCCGAACTCGTGAGACGATTGGAAAGACGCACTTCTTTCACGTTCTCTTCCAGTTTGCCCTTCAGGCATTCCAGCAGAGACTTGTATTCTTTTTCTTTTTCCGCGCGTTTTTCCTCGGCTTCTTTTTTCTCTTCTTCCGAGCCCAACTCCACGGCACCCTTGCTGATGGACTTGAAGTCGAAGTCTTTATGCTTGAAGACCTGCTGACACCAGATTTCGTCCACCGGGTCGGCCAGGATGAGTACTTCGTAGCCCTTTTCGAGGAAGCTTTCCATGTGAGGAGATTCCTCAATCTTCGCACGGGATTCGCCGGTCATGTAGTAGATGGCGTCCTGGCCTTCCTTCATGCGCTCAATGTACTCCGCCAGCGTCGTGAACTCTTCGTTGCTGTTGGTGGAGTTAAAGAGGCACAGCTCCAAGAGGGCTTCCTGATTTTCCTGGTCCTGGAAGAGCCCTTCCTTAAAGACCCGGCCAAACTCGTTCCAGAACGCGATGAACTCGTCTTTGTCCTTCTTGAACTGCGTCTTCAGGAAGCCAAGCACCTTGCTGACGATACCTTTGCGCATCCGCTCGATCTGACGGTTTTGCTGAAGGATTTCGCGGGAGATGTTCAGCGAAAGGTCTTCCGAATCCACCACACCCTTCACGAAGCGCAGGTATTCGGGGAGCAGCTCCTTGCAATCATCCATAATGAAGACACGCTTCACATAGAGGTGCACACCGTGACGGACGCCTTGGTAATAAAGGTCCATCGGCGCCTTGCCGGGAATATAGAGCAGCAGCGTATATTCGAGGGTGCCCTCGATCTTCGCCTGGATGCGCGAAGCGGGGTCGGTCCAGTCGTGGGAAATGTGCTTGTAGAATTCGTTGTACTCGTCGTCCGTCACGTCTTTCTTGTCACGGAGCCAGAGGGCCTTCATGGAGTTCAATGTTTCGGTCGTGATGACCTTTTTCTCTTCGGCCCCCTCAACAGGCTTACCTTCTTCATCACGCTCTACTTCCGTGCGCTCGATGTCCATCTGGATGGGATAGGCGACAAAGTCGGAGTACTGCTTGACGACCTGGCGAATCTGCCATTCCTGGGTGTAGTCGTTCATACCGTCTTCGGTATCGGTTTCCTTGAGGTGCAAGGTCACCGTGGTGCCCACTTCGTCGCGCTCGGCTTCTTCCAGCGTGTAGGTGCCGTCGCCTGCCGATTCCCAGCGGGTCGCAGTCTCTTCCCCTGCCTTGCGGGTAACCAGGCTCACCCGGTCCGCCGCAATAAAGCTGGAATAAAAGCCCACACCGAACTGGCCAATAAGGTCGGCGTTGACACCCTCTTCCTTGCTCTGCTTAATCTTGTTGATAAACTCTTTCGTACCCGACTTGGCAATGGTACCAATCAGGTCCTTCACCTCGTCCCGGGTCATGCCGATGCCGTTGTCGAGGATTGAAAGGGACCGCGCTTCGCTATCCACCTCGATAAAGATACGGAGCTCCGTATTCTCGGCCAGCAATTCGGGCTGTTTGAGGGCTTCGAAGCGGCGCTTGTCCAGCGCATCCGAGCTGTTGGAAATCAGCTCGCGAAGGAAAATGTCTTTGTTGGAATAGACCGAGTGGATCATCAAATCGAGCAATTGACGTGCTTCGGTCTGGAACTCAAAGGTCTCAATGGTGTCTGTCATGGTAGTCTCTCCAATGCTCTTGTGCACAATTCATTCAGGGCAAGCAATGTTGGAAAACGTAGAAAAAGGGCACGAGAAGGCCCCTACGAACCGTGTATTTTAGCGCACCGACACCGTAAAAAGGAAGTTTCGTACCCCTGCAACTTTTCGACACCCTTTCCGACGCCCGTCTGGACAGCGCCCTGTCCCTAAAATATTGCCCCCACACGTTGCTATACTGAGCATTCCTGCCCGCGCTTCAATTTGAGAGGAATCATTCCCCCATGGTACGAACACTACTGCCCTTCGCCTGGTCCCTTGCCCTTGCGGCAGGCCCCTTGCTCGGGTCTGCAGCCGCCGCGCCCCCGTCTCCCACAGGAATCCTGTGGATTGACTGGGCGGCAGAGCAAGTTGCCTTTACCCTGGAAGAAGCGGATCCCGCCGACACCACACCAGAAGCGCCCCGTCTACCGGCCACCCACTCCATCGAATCGGTGGAAATCGGGCGGCTTCGAGAAGAAATACGTCTCCTTCGCGATCTGCTGGAGCAGGGCGTAGTGGGCCGTATCATTTCTCTGGAAAATGAAGTGCGCATGCTGCGCGGCGCCCTTCAGCAGCAACAGATCGCGGCCTATGGCAACGGCACCATCGTGCCCCAACCCGGCGATACGCCCATGCCCCAGCCTTTCTCAGAGAGCTCGTCTAGCGGCCTTCCGACACCGCCCCCCATGGCGGAGCCGGAGCCCCCCTTACCCACGGAAGCCTTCCGCTTCACCGTTGTCGATGAATGGGGGCGGAGCCCCGAAGTGGCCGCCGATCTCGGTGGCAATGCGTCAACATTGATTGGCATGGCCGGCCTGGTGCCCGCGCGCAGTGCACGGGAAGACGTCATTGCCCTGGCCCGGGAGTTACGTGCGGATTACGAGGCCTACGACAACATCAATATTGAGATTTTCGATTCCGAACGGGCCGCCCAGGATTTCGCGGCCGATCAATCGGTGGATCCGGCGCACCATGTCGCGAGCATCTCCCGTCACAAAGGCTCGGGGCGCGATCTCATCCTTTACCTCGCCAACGAACAGCCCGAGACCGTTATCCCAGAGTGAAACAACGGGGACTGCACCGACGCAAAGAACCATGCCGGACACCGGCATCCCGGGGGCGAAACAGATTTCGGTGCCCAGGGACGCCCTCCCGGACGTCGGGGCTGTCCCCCTAACCAGAAGCGGCTCGAGTAAAAACGGGGACTGCACCGACGTAGATAACCCGCCAAAACACCCGCCTTCTCGGGGGCGAAACAGATTTCGGTGCCCAAGGACGCCCTCCCGGACGTCGGGGCTGTCCCCCTTCCAAAAATAGGAATCGGGCGGCGAGGCTGGTAGCCTCGCCGCCCGTATTCGGACCCTGAATGCGCCGTAGTTAGTCGTTAGTGATTATTCACCAATTGGGTTGCTCGTTGCGTCGGCATCCGCGCCGTCGGCGTAGCGAATCACACCGCTGGAGTCGGTGAAGAAGCCTTTACCACCCGTCGTGCCGTAAGCAGCCGCATTGGCGTT
>JAUIMA010000644.1 GCA_030432675.1 Candidatus Hydrogenedentota bacterium
ACCCGAAGCTCATCTTCGAAATGAACAATGGCCTCTATCTCGTCGGACTCTGCCACCGCAGCGTCGATAGCTGCCCGCAAAGCCATCTGTTCCGCTTCCGTGGGCTGGGCGAGATCCACCACCGGCACCTCTTCAACCGCCCGCTGAATTAGCCGCTGGGCTTTCTTTTGCAGCTTGGCTTGCTCCATCAGATTGTCCGGGTGAATGTCGCCGATGAGTCCCGTAAATACGGGCTCATGAAAGTGGCGGGCATAGTAAACATACTCCTCCCGCGAAAAGCCCGCCGAGTATACTTTCGGATCTTTCCCTTCTTCGACCAGCTGTCGGACCGGGGCGCAAATCTCCCGCGCAGATTTGAAGGTATCAATCTCAGGGAAAACGGTAAACACCGCCACGGTAAACATGATGATGGTCTGGATCGCCATGACCGTTGGGACGATGCGGCCTGTCGATTTACGAATGTAGAAGAGGCCCACATTTCCAGCGACCAGCGCCACACCGGCGACCACGTAGAGATTCAGATTGGACGACAGGCTATAAGGTACATAGGATAAAGCCAGGGGTGAAAAACCCAAAAGTATCAGCGCGCCGGACCAGGCCAATCCCCCACGGCGCATCCAACGGTAATTTTCTGTTTCTTTCAGGTGTTCCATGGCCGCCGCGAATAGAATTCCGAAAACCGGAAAGAGGGGCAACAGATAGAGCTCTCGTTTACCGATGATGACGCTGAAGAAGATGAGGGCGGGCCCTATCCATGCCCACAAAAAGCGCATGGCCTGATTATCTTTGCGCCCTTTCCACGCCCAATACAGTATAGGCGGGCAAATAAAGGTCCAGGGGAGCATATCCACCGGCAGGGTCTTGAGGTAATACCACGGTGGCTGGGCCTTGCTGACCCCCATGAGCGCACGGCCAATGGTGTTACGGAAGAGATTAGAACCCATCCCACTCTGGACCGCCTCCGCCGCCGTATCGGCGCCCGCCATGCGCGCGGGCACATACCACAACGCGGCAACAGCAATGGCACCCAGGAATCCCCACACCCACCGGGTCGAGGCCCTTCCCTCCCGGTTTCTCCAGTAGTAGGCGATGAGAAACAGGCCGGGAAAGACGAGTGCCGGTGGCCCTTTTGTGAGGAGCCCCAGCGCGATGCCCCCGTAGGCCAGGAAAAGCCACTTCGTGTGACGGGATTCATCCCAACGCCAGAAGGCGTAAAGGGTCGTGAGCATCTCGGCCGCAAGCACCATGTCAATCTGCCCTTTGCGGGCCTGGTACCAGAAACGAAAGCAGGTAATAAGCAAGAGGGCCGCCCAAATGGCCACCTGGCGGGTGAAAAGACGGGCCGCCAGGGCATAGGTCAGGCCGACGATATAGACGGCACAAAGGACTGAGGGTAGCCGGGCCGCCACTTCATTCACGTCGCCAAAGGGTGCCGAAGCCAGGGCCATAAGCCAGAACAGCATGGGTGGCTTTTCGAAATAGACCTCGCCGTTGACCCGGGGTACGAGATAGTCGCCGCTTACCACCATTTCCCGCGCCACTTCCGTATAGCGGGGCTCGTCGGGTGGCCACACATCGTAGCCGCCGATGTTGGCGGCAAATACGGTGAAGGCGAGTAGAAGAAGGAGGTAGAAAATACGGAAATCACGGGTCATTGGAGAGATACTTCTTTCGATGAGAGAGGACGTCCGGAGCAGGAAGGCAGTTGGAAGGTTTGCCGTGGGCCCTATGGTATCACTGGACGAGAAAATCACGCAACGAAACGGCGGAAATTTGGTCACCTTGTCATTGGACGTTGACATGCTCGCAAATTACGCGCGCTCTAAGTTAAACTGTTTACACTGTAGTAAAATTACAAGCTTTATCGGTAACCGGCCTACACGGCGGTACCGCAGTGTTCAAGGAGTTCTATCATATGTCTTCTCATCAACGTGTGGCAGTAATTATGGCGGGCGGTTCGGGCGAACGGTTCTGGCCAGTATCCCGTCGTCTGAATCCCAAACAACTACTTCGACTCACCAGCCCGACCGACACGATGCTGCACGAAGCGGTGAATCGGCTGCTCCCCTTGATCCCGGCGGAACATATTTATGTTCAAACCAGCCCTGAGTTGGTGCCCGCCATTCGGGCGGCCGCGCTGGGTATTCCCGAGGCCAACATCATTGCCGAGCCGTGCCGACGCAACACGGCCGGGTGCCTGGCCTATGCCGCCGCGTATATGATGTCCCGTTACCAGAACGACGGCTCGGGTGTCAGCATGGCGGTTGTAACAGCGGATCACCGCATCGGTGCACCGGATCAGTTTATCGCCACCCTGACCAAAGCGCTTGAAACCGTGGAATCGGAACCGGCCCTGGGCACGATTGGCATCCCCCCCACACGGCCCTCCACGGGATTCGGGTATATTCAGGCGGCCCTGCCCGACGGTACCTCCGAGTTGGACACCACTCCCCAGGCCTTTCCCGTGACTTCTTTCAAGGAGAAGCCCCCGAAAGACGTGGCGGAGCAGTATGTGGCCGAAGGCAATTACTTCTGGAACAGCGGAATGTTCTTCTGGAGTGTCGGCACCTTCGTCAGCCAGTTTGAACAGGCAGACCCTGCCTACGGTAAGGCTATCCATGCCATGGCCGCCGCCATGTCGGCCGATGATGAAGCAACTGTCAATGCGGTGTTCAACGATCTCAAAGGCATTTCCATCGACTATGCGCTGATGGAAAAAGCCGAGCGCGTGGTCATGATCAATGCCACGTTCCCATGGGATGACATCGGCACCTGGTCGGCCCTGGATCGGGCAGGAAACGAGGACTCGGACGGCAACGTCATCAACGGTGACCCGGTGCTCATCGACAGCACGGGGTGTATCGTCTACAACGATGAAGGTGCGGAAGCACGGGCCGTGGCCGTCGTAGGCATGACTGATGTGGTGGTGGTGGCCACGAAAGACGCCGTACTGGTGGTCCCCAAAGACCGCACGGAAGACGTGAAAAAGGCGGTACAGGCATTGGGCGAGCGGGGCGCGACCCAGCTGTAAAGAAGCAAGGCATTACAACGACGCGGCCCCGAAATGATTAAACGGGGCCGCGTTTCTCGTTTTACAGGTTTGTCCTGGTGGACGGTTACCAGCCCCGCTGTTTCATGGCATCCATGGATTCCCGGTCGGTGGCCCGGGG
>JAUIMA010000645.1 GCA_030432675.1 Candidatus Hydrogenedentota bacterium
CCATGGCATGGATGGCAGCACGGGTCGGCGACGCCCCCCGATTGTCATGGGCCACGAAGCGGCGGGCGAAATCGTGGAAGTGGGCGTCGATGTAAGCGATTGGCAGGTGGGCGACCGCGTGACCTTTGATTCCACGGTTTATTGCGGAACCTGCCACTTCTGCCGCCGGGGACAAGCCAATCTCTGCGAAGACCGCCGCGTGCTCGGTGTTTCCTGTGCCGACTACAAACAGCATGGGGCTTTTGCGGAATTTGTTGCCGTCCCCGAGCGGGTGCTCTACAAACTTCCCGACGAGCTGAGCTATGAAAAAGCCGCCCTGGTGGAGCCGGTATCCATCGCCTTCCACGCCGTGAACCGCACCCCCATGGGGCTTAACAGTTCCGTGGTGGTATTCGGGGCAGGCATGATCGGTCTATTGACCATCCAGGCCCTGCGCCTCGCCGGCTATGGCACCATTGTTGCCGTAGACCTCGACCCGGACAAGCTGGACATTGCGCGAACGGTGGGTGCGGACTATACCTTCCTCGCCGATGATGTAGATCTCATTCCCAACATCCTTACCCTGAGCCATGGTCGGGGCGCCGACCGCGTCTTTGAGGCCGTGGGCATTGAGGCTACCGTTAACGCCGCCTTCCAGGCCGTGCGGAAGGGTGGGGCCATCACCCTTATCGGCAATCTCGCCCCCGAAGTGAATTTCCCCCTACAGTCTGCGGTGACCCGCGAAATCACGCTCTACGGCGTCTGTGCCTCCTGTGGCGAATATCCCGCCTGCCTGGATATGATTGCCCGGGGCAGCATCGATGTCGATCCCCTGCTCAGTGCGGTGGCTCCCCTTTCGGAAGGGGCGAGCTGGTTTGAACGGCTCTACAATAAAGAGCGGGGCCTCATGAAGGTGGTGTTGGTGCCTGACGGCGTGTGAGTTCTATGCACGATGCCAAGTCGTACAGCAGACGGGACGTATGAACAAAGCGCGGACCGGGTCATTCCCGCGGAAGCGTGGGGTATCCTCGCCTCCCCTATTCCGCAGGAGCGGAATGGTATGCATTGCTACGGCGGACCGTAGCAACGAGCGGGAATTCGTGTTTATTCGTGTTTATTCGCGTCCATTCGTGGTTCAAAACCTTCTCTTCCGTGGAGTTCCGTGCTTTCCGTGGTCAACAGAAGAACAACGCTTCTACCACGGAACAGGAAAGTATTGTTACCGGAATCGAGGGGATTGCCGCACGGGTATCGTGTTGAATCCTACTGGCATCCTATGTTTCTCATTTCTTCCCAAAGCGCATAAACCATTTTCCGGATATAGCGTTCTTCGAAACACGAATCGGATGCCACCATAGAAGCCCCGTCTATCCTCCCCATCGAAAGGCACGGCTCTTCCTTCCCCTTCCCCTTCACTTCTTCGTGCCCTTCGTGTCCTTCGTGGTAGACTTTCCTCTTTACCCACACCATCACAAGGAAGTCCCATGACCGAAAATCCCTTTGACCTCTCCGGCAAGATTGCCCTCATTACGGGCACCAGCCGTGGCCTCGGCCAATACATGGGCCGTGCCCTGGCCCGTGCCGGTGCCGACCTCATCATCACCAGCCGCGACGCCGACACCCTCGCCCCCTTTCAGCAGGAAATCGAAGCCCTCGGACGGCGCGCCTTTCCCGTGGCCCTGGACGT
The DNA here is from genome assembly GCA_030432675.1 of Candidatus Hydrogenedentota bacterium. Taxonomy (GTDB): domain Bacteria; phylum Hydrogenedentota; class Hydrogenedentia; order Hydrogenedentales; family JAEUWI01; genus JAEUWI01. The sequence continues at coordinate 1,667 of JAUIMA010000645.1, forward strand.
CCGCGACCACGACAGCATCCAGGCCGCCGTGGAACGGGGGCACGAACACTACGGCCAAATCGACATTCTCGTTAACAACGCGGGATGCAATGTGCGGAAGCCCTCCCTCGACATCACGTGGGACGACTGGAATCTCGTGCTCGAAACCAACCTGCGCGGTACCTTCTTTGTGGCCCAGGCGGTGGCGAAAAAAATGATTGCCCGCAACTATGGCCGCATCATCAACATCGGCTCCGTCACGTCGGTCTTTGGCTACGCCGGACTCGGCCCCTACTGCGCAAGCCGGGGCGGCACCCGGCAACTCACCATGAGCCTCGCCGACGACTGGGGCCAGCACGACATCACGGTCAACTGCCTCGCGCCCGGCTGGTTTAAGACCGCCCAGAATCAGGTCCTCTATGAAAACAAGGAATGGGTGGAGTACCTCTGCGACCGCATCCCCCTGAAACGCCCGGGCCAGCCCAATGACCTGGACGGCACGACGGTTTTCCTGGCCTCCGACGCGAGCGCCTACATCACGGGGCAGACTATCCCGGTGGACGGTGGCATCTCGACAGGGGCCACGAAGGCGACGGTGGAGTGAGACGGGCCAGACGCGCCGCTTGCGGGTGCCCGGTAAGGACTTAACGCAGCTGCCCCTCTCTTGTGGACTGGGTGGACGTTTCTGAAGTGTCCACTTCGTCCACCAAGTCCACCGCGTCCACAAGAGTCAGCGAAGCATACATCTAAACCCATTGGAGCCCTCTACGTGAATCTCGCTGTCCTCCCCCTCCTCCTCCTCAGCGCCGTGACCTGGGAGCATCCCGCCGGGATGATCACCGACGCCACGATCTCGGAAGTGCGTGACAAGGTCGCCACCCAGGCTTGGGCACGGGAACACGTGAAGCGGATGGAGTCCTCGGTCAACCCGTGGGTGGAGAAAGACATCACCGAGATTCGCCGCATCTTCCCGCGCGAGGGCGGAAACGTCTACCACAATTTTTCCTGTCCCACCGACCGGGTCCGGCTCCAGCTTGATCTGTTTAATCCCGAGCAGTTTCACTGCACGACCTGTGGCGAAGATTTTGCGCCCCATACCGATGCGGGCATCTATCCCGTGGGCGACCGCTATCACGGCGATATGTATGCGGGCTGGGTCTGCTTGTTTCACAGCGGCCTCTCTCAGCGCATGGTAGACATGGCCTTCCTCAGCCGCCTGCAAGGGAAACCCGCCCTGAAAGCCCGGGCTATCGAGTTGCTGCTGCTCTATGCCGAGGTTTTGCCTACCCTCCCCCTTCGAGTGCCCGAATCCATCAATCAGAACAGCCCCATGCGCGGCCAATACAATCGCATCCTCACCTATCACCGGGAAGGGGACAACACCATCCTCTTCAACCTTGCCCAGGTCTATGAACTGGTGCGTAATGGCATGTCCTCCGCACAGCGGGCACAGGTAGAAACCCACGTGCTCCACCGCCTGCTGGAAGACATCATGCTCGAGCCCCAGTATG
>JAUIMA010000646.1 GCA_030432675.1 Candidatus Hydrogenedentota bacterium
TTTACCGACCAGTGGGGCTCAAAGTAGCCCCCCAGCCATTCCAGGAACTTGTCCCCGCATTCCCCTTTGGTTGTCTCCACCGCATAGTGGATACACGTAAGACCTACGCCCTTATCCATAAGCCCCTGGAAAAACTCCAGATTCTTGTTCAACACATGGCGAGCACCACCGTCACAATAGATCACGACGGAAGATGCCCCGTCAAAGATACTCGTATCGTCCGGCCAGCCATAGTACGTAACGACGGCCTCAACATTGGGCATACTCTTATTCAGGCTGTTGGCAAGCAGCATGCTCCCGGCTCGATGCTCGTGATCGCCTGGCGCGTGACTCGGTTTCCCGGCGATAAACACGATTTTCGTTTTGTCATCGGCCGCAGCGCGAACCGCAGCCAACGTCGACAAGACTACGGCCAAGACGGCGATTACACAATGTCGCATGATATCTCTCCTGATAACTCCGGCCAGATGAGCCGGAAAGGCAATTTAAGAACTGTTACTCTAGCGCCTGTCTCCCAACCGGGTCAAGCCACACCCGTGCGTCATGGAGAGAAATTGACATTGCTGCTTACCGTCAGAAATGCTATAGAGAATCGCAGAACTGGTGTGCACCAATAGCACACTCGCCCTCTGGGCAATCTATGCTTCATCGGGATAAACACGGGCACCGTTATCGCATACGGGGGAACTATGACAAACGCAACGGCACTCCTATCCAGCATCAATCTCAGTACCTTGGAAGGACATATCGAGGCGAGCCGATACCTGACAGCCTATCGGGATACAGAAGCGCTCTGGAGCGAACCGGAACTGGTCGAACGCCTGGAACCCGAACAACTTGTCCTTGCGGCACGACTTGCCGGCCACCTGGGTGGTCACAAGCTCAGTCGATGGTTTATGCGCCACGGAAGGAGCGTATTCCCGGATCACCCGGCTGTTTCATTCTACGCAACCTACTTTGGCACCCAGCGTGAAAACCCGGTAGACGCATTCCGCGACTTTGAAATTCGGGAGCTGGACGGGCTCACCTATGACGATCCAAAACTCCAGGCCCATTGGCTTGCCACTGCGGCCATGAGTTGGGGCTCCGTCCGCCAGATGACGCGCGCCCATCGCCTGCTGGATGACGCCCTCGCGTTGGAAGTCGATACAGGCTACACCCTCATGGCCCAGGCCGTGGTTCACTTCATGGAAGACCAATGGGAGCGTGCACTGGATTGTGCCGAGCGCGCCTGGACGCTCGCTCCCGGACGGCCCGCCACCGCCAATACACTCGGCCGTATACTTTCCCGGGCAGGTCGCGTCGAAGAGGCCGCCAACCGTCTCTATGGAGCCGCCAAAGAGCACGAATCATTCGGCATCGCGGTGGAGGCGATTCGTTACTGCATGAGCATGGCAGAGCATGCCGAGGGCGATGAGCAGACCCACTGGAGCGACTGGGCGCAGGAACTCAACCACGATTTAGGCGCCCGTGCCCCCCTGGCCGATCGGGACACCTTGAGAACCCTGGATTTCATCCGTTTTGACGTAGCCCAGTTTCGACAGGACCTCGGCGCATTGGAGTCCCTGTCCAACGAAGGCGCGACTCCCTTTCTCCGCACCCTCAGCGCCGATCTCGTAAAGGCCACGGACAAACGTAGGCTTCTCCTGCCCTACTCACCCCTGCGTCAGAAGCACAACACCTGCCTGCCTACCGCTATTGGTGCCATGCTTACGGCCCGAGGCGATGCTATCGACGTGGATGCCCTGGTAAAGCAGATTTCTTTCGGGGGCACCGCTTCGTGGCGCGCTATGGAGTGGCTAAAGGAACAGGGATATGCGGCCCATCCTATCCTCCTTGACCGCCATGTGGCGACGACCCTTCTTGAGGCGGGACACACCTTCGTTTTCATCACGTCCCACCTCGACAATTCGCACGCCATGACGGCTATCGGTATCGACTACGCCGCAGATTGTCTACTCGTACACGACCCCAGCGGACTGCGCTGGTTGCGGTATGAATTGGCACACCTCGGCGACACCGAACACCCGCTGGGCCCCGAAGGGATTCTGATTACCACACCAGAAGACTGGGAGTCCGCCCGTCAACTGATTGATGCGGAGAACCTAGACGTCGCACAGGCATACACTGCCTACCAGCAAGCGACGGAGAGGTCGGGGAATACAGCAGCCAATAACGTTCTCGCCGAGCTGGAAAATCGCTCGAGACGTCATCCGGTAACCCGCTTCGTGAAAGCACTCCAGTACCGAAATCACGGGCGCAGTCAGGATGCCAAGCGCATCCTGCAGGAGTTGATGGAATCTCACCCCCGCTGCGAACGATTGCAGGCGACCATCATGTCGGTTTATGACAGCGCGGGCGAGTTCACCCGCCTCTGCAATGCCCTGGAAGAGATAGTCGAAGGGGCGCGTCTGCCCGGCATGGAACGGGAACAGGAATGGCGCCGCCCTCCTGCCACGTTCGTCATGCGCTACGTCCATTTGCTCAGCCGCTCCGATGACAAACTTCCCAAGGCACGACGTATCGTGCGTCACGCCATCAGCTGGAACCCCTACAGTGCACGTCACTACTTCGCCCTCGGCATCGTACTGCACCGTGCCGGCGAGACCGAAGCGGCCCTTCTTCCAGCGCGTATCGCCGCCTACCTGGAACTCGAGGACGAGCAATTCGCCCGCTTCCTTGTCTTTGTTTTCGCAAACGTCGGCAAAGAGGAGGAAGGATTTCAGTTTCTGAAGGAGCGGGCTGAGAAACTCAGCGCATCGGACCTGGGCGCAGAAGCGTGGACAACCCTGGTGGATGTGCTGGAATCCAGCGGCTATCCGGAACGGGCCCAAGGCGTCCTCCGCGATGCCTTGGCGACTCACCCGAAAAATGCGCCACTCCTCGCCTTTTCCACCCAGTTTTTTGCCAACGGTGGCCATTGGAATGAAGCACATGAAGCGCTCCAGAGCCTGGAATCAGAAGACCACCATCTCCTGTTTCTCCAGGCTGCAACTTACTTTCATGCCCGGCGCGGAAACCGGAAGTCTGCCCGTGAGTATGGCGAAAGCTGGCTGCGGGAAGCCCCCCTCGCAGAAAACGCGCGCCACAGCTACCTTCACCAACTGACCATGGAGTCGGGCACGGAGGCCGGTGTGCAATGTGTCCAGGC
>JAUIMA010000647.1 GCA_030432675.1 Candidatus Hydrogenedentota bacterium
ACCACCGTATAGGGCGCTTGGATAGTCCACCCGACGCCATAGACGGCACCGGCCGCCAGCAGGGCCATGAGCACGATGGAGAAGAGGCTGTGTTCCGGTCGGCGTGCTTGGGGGGCGCGTGGCGTCGCTACTTCAGGGTCGTGGTGCAGCATCGGGTCGTCGATGTCGTGGGCAACTAACTCGGCAACGGATTCGTCCATAGGTACCTCGGTGGCAGTTTTGGAGGGGCGTTCAGAATCTCGAATTATAGTGAAAAGCGGGCGTACAAACCAAGGTTATGGCGCGGCTCGTTGACCTGTAAGCGCTTTGTTCGGTATGATTTCCGCTCCTTCAAGCCGTTCCGCCGCGTGGGTTAATCGTCGGCGCGACTCCGCTTTTACCAACCTGGGCACTACGTCATGACCGAATCCAAAACAGCCTACGCCGTATCGGTGGTGGTGCCCATATTTAACGAAGTGGAATCGCTGCCCCGTCTCTATCAAGAGGTGCGGGAGGCCATGGAAGCGGCGGGTGTGGCCTACGAGATCATCTTTGTCGATGATGGCAGCACCGATGGCTCGGCGGAGTTGCTGCGGGAGCTCCACCAGGAAGCCCCCCAAACCGTGCGCTACATTGTGTTCCGCCGAAACTTTGGCCAGACGGCGGCCATGGCGGCAGGATTTGATTGCGCGCAACACGAAGTAATCGTGCCCATCGATGCCGATCTACAAAATGATCCCCATGACATACCCCGCTTGTTGGAAAAGATTGACGAAGGATATGACGTGGTCAGCGGGTGGCGCGCCGACCGAAAAGACAAGCTCCTTTCCCGCCGATTGCCCAGTATGATGGCCAATCGGCTCATTTCCGCCATCACCGGCGTGCACCTCCACGACTATGGATGCACCCTCAAGGCCTACCACCGGGAAGTGGCCGAGCACATGAATTTCTACGGCGAGCTCCACCGTTTCCTGCCGGTCCTCGCCAGCTGGGCCGGTGCCCGGGTGGCCGAAATCGAGGTGAACCACCGGCCCCGCGAGTTTGGTCAATCCAAGTATGGCATCGGGCGTACTCTCCGCGTTGTGTTGGACCTCATCACCATTAAATTTCTCCTTTCCTACTCCACCAAGCCCATGCAGGTCTTTGGGAAGTGGGGCATGGCCGCTATGGCCACGGGCTTTGGTGCGGCGCTGATTACCCTGGCCCAGAAGCTCTGGAAAGGCCAGGATGTGACCGACAATGCGTGGCTCTTCATCGCCATGTTTTTTTCACTCGGCGGTCTCCAGTTGATCGGCATGGGGCTTTTGGGCGAAATTAATGTGCGGACCTATTACGAGAGTCAGCAGAAATCGATTTACACCATTCGCGAGCAATCCGAATCGGAGTGATACCCATGCGTGTCCTCATGCTCAACTACGAGTATCCCCCCCTGGGCGGAGGGGCGGCCAATGCCACGGAGAAAATTCTCCGTGTCTTCGCCGAAGAATCGGACATCGAAGTGGACCTTGTCACGTCGTCGATGGGAGCGTCGTCGGTCCATTCGGTGACCCCCCGTCAACGTATTCACTATCTCGATATCGGGAAAGCGGGTAGTGTGCACTATCAGACCAATCGTGACCTGCTGAGCTACTCCTGGCGGGCCTATCGCTACGCCCGGCGCCTGTTGCGGAACCAGGACTTTGATGTGTGCCACGCGTTTTTCGGCATTCCGTGCGGGGTGTTGGCCTGGCAACTGGGGCTGCCCTATATCGTTTCCTTGCGGGGTTCCGATGTGCCCTTCTACAACGAGCGCTTTCGTGTGCCCGACACCCTGGTCTTCCAACGGCTGAGTCGCCATGTCTGGTCACGGTCCGGCGCAGTCATCGCCAACTCCATTGGCCTCCGTGATCTCGCCCGGGCTTCCGCACCCAATCAGGATATTGGCGTGATTCCCAATGGCGTAGATACGGCCCGCTTCTCGCCGGGACCGTCCGTGCAGGGGCCCCTGCGCGTCTTAATCGTAGCGCGTCTGATTACCCGAAAAGGCATCCCTTCCTTAATCGAGGCGGTGAAGCATCTGGAAGAAGAGGATATTCAGCTGACGATTGCGGGCGATGGCAATCAGCGGGAGGCCCTGGGCGCACTGGTTCAGCAATTGGGGCTGGAGGACCGGGTGACCTTTCTGGGCGTGGTGGCCCACGAGGAGCTCCCGGCCATTTATCAGGCGCACCACATTTTTGTCTTGCCTTCCCTCAATGAGGGCATGAGCAACACGGTCCTCGAAGCCATGGCCTCGGGCCTGCCCATTCTCATGACCGATACCGGTGGTGCCCGCGAGACCGTGGAACCCGGGCGCAACGGTTACCTGCTTGAGTTTGGCTCGGTGGATAGTATTGTCGATGGATTGCGTCAGTATCTCGACCGTCCCGAGCGATTGGCTCAGCACGGTGCCCGTTCCCGGGAAATGGCCGAAAACATGAGTTGGCAGGCGGTGGCTACCGCCTATCGCGGATGCTATGAACAGGTAACCGCCGAATGTTGACCCGCCCATGTCGTGTCTTGCACCTGGTGGACAGCCTGAAACTCGGTGGCGTGCAGACCCTTCTGTGCGACGTGCTGCCCGGCCTGGCCGAACAGGGCGTCGACGTCAGGGTGGCAGCACTCCACGGCCCCGGCCCCTTTTCCGACGTGCTGGCCGCACGGGGCATCACCCCCCTTCACCTGGCGACTTCCCGCTTTGATCCCCGCTTGATGTGGCGTCTGGCACAATTGCTGAAATCAGGGCCCGTGGACGTGTTGCACACCCATGGTGTGCCTTCCTGCTGGCTGGGACAACGGGCCCTGGCCTCCGGACGGGTGCCCCATCTGATTCAACATCTTCATCACATGTATCAGGGTCAACATGGGCAGCCCCTCCAGAACGGATTGGAGCGACTCGTCTATCGGCGTGGGAGCCGGCTGGTGGCCTGTTCTCAGGCGGTGGCGGATAGCGTGGGGACACCACTCCCGAAAGAGATTATCTACAACGGCATCGACACGGAACTTTTTGCACCGCCCAACGCGTCGGAGCGACGTGCGGCCCGCGCGCATTTTGGTTTTGGGCCAGAAGATCAGGTGTTCTGCATGACCGGTCGTATCACCCGACTGAAGGGCGTGCATACCGTCTGCGAAGCGGTCGCCGCAC